>NZ_JBNPLS010000006.1:0-132826 GCF_050313595.1 Desulfovibrio sp. SGI.169
TTTGTCTTTTTGAATGCAAATAGTGCGGCATCTCATCAAGTTCCATAATGACAGCTTTTCCGAGAGAAGATTTTTCATAAATTTTTCAGCGAAATCCCGCGCCAAACGCATGACAGTCGATGCTGCGACTCCATAAACGCGTGCTATGGAATTAAATGAAAGTCATAAAGTATAAATCAGTATGGCCATTATCTTTTCCGTTGCAGGTCGTCCCCTGGGAGTTCACCGGTAAATTGAAAATCGCAGTTTTCGCAGCGAAATCTCTGACGATTCAGCGGTCTTCCATTTTTTACAATTCGCTCTGACGCACATTTGGGACGGCATTGCATGAAAAACTCCTTAACTGGATAATTTCTGTTTGTATTTTTTAATGGGGTCTGAGCCTAAAGCCGTCTTGCGAACCGCCGATGAAAACTGTAGTTTAGGGTCTACAGAAGGAGGCCGCGCTATGGAATACAACAGCGTCAAGCCAGTAAACATCACGGAAAACGTGCTGACCATGCTGGGGCGGAAAATGGGCAGCGGGCGGGATCTTACCCTGTCGGAGCGGCTGATGGCCATGACCGCCACGGCGCAGAGCACCAGCGATCGTTACGGCCCAGGTCCGGGGGATATGGTGTTGCAGCCGCCAGACCTGCCCGAAACCGTCAAGGGGGTGCTGGCCAATTACATCGGCGTTTAGGGGCGAACCACGCTGCCGGGCATGTGGCGGCCCGCGCAATGCCGCAATAATCCGCCCAAAACGGTCTTTTCCGCGCTGGCCGCGGCGGCGTGCGATTTTTGTCGGTCATGTGCCTGAACGCGTTCCCTCCAAAAGTCGCCATGTTCTTGCCGGCACGAAAAGTCTTGTTTTTCAGGGTTGTTGCGACGGCAGCCGCCTTTCGTTTCGAGCCGCGGGGGAAATTTTTCGCGTCGGCGGATGAAAAACAATCCAACATTTTTTAATGAAGGCTGAGTCCAGGCCGGCGAGGTTTGGCCGCCAGCGTCACGCGGGTTTAACTGCGCGGCCAAGACATGCGCCCAACGTGTCCATTGCGAGGAAGTCTTGAACGAATCCATCGACGATCTTACTGTAGAGTATGAGGAAAACGGCCAGATTCTGATCAAGGAACTGGACAAGGTGGTGTTGAGCAAGGGCGCGTGGACCACTATTCTGTTTCGCTATCAGCAGTGGCGGCCGGAAAGCGACGACTACGGCCCGGATAGGTATGTGATCCGGCGTTATAAAAAGTCGGGGGGCGAATACCGCCAGCAGTCCAAATTCACCATTTCCAGCGCTGACCAGGCCCGCAAGATTGTGGACGCCCTGTTGGCCTGGATTGAAAAATAAGCGCAGTCCACGTCCGCTCCGTCTGTTCGCGGCAAGCTTCACGGGCTTGCCGCGAACAGACGCTTGCATTCCGGGCCCGCCCTGACGCGATTTTGCCCGTCCGCCCGACGCGGGCCGCGCTTTGGGGCACGGGCGCGGCCCCGGCATTGCCGGGTTTGCCAGTATCTTTATTGGCTCATGACCAGCAGAGGGCTTGGTCTCTGAACATTTTGAGAACGAGCCTGCAAATTTTCTCTTGCCGGTGGTTCCCGGAGCCCGCGTTCTTTCATATGGAAATAAAAGGTATGCCTGCGCAGCCCCGGCAGCGCGAGCCGCGCTTAGGCAAAGGCGCGGAAGCTTTCATTCCGTTGATATGAGACTGCTTGTCGGGAAATTCATCAGGCGTCTTTTTATTGGTCTTCAATCTTATCGTCGCCCGGAGGCGAATTTTCGCGCCGCGCCACGTCCGCCCGCGCTTCACCGCGGCGGAACAAGGGCGGTTTCGCCATCTGCCGGCATATTTCGCATAAATGAAGGCTTTGGCCGGTCGGCTTATGTCTGCCATACCCCGTGCTCGTGAGGCTCGTTGCCCAGCGGGTGGGCGTGCATGTGGGCATGGGCGAAGGAGGGGGCGCAAGAGGTGGGGCGACCGTCCAGAATGGTCAGATATTCCGTGGAGGTTCGGGCCAGAAAGTCCCAGTCGTGGGAGATGGTGATCCGGGCCGTGGAAAGCCCGCGCAAAATATCAATGAGTCGCTGGCGCGCCTCGTTGTCCAGACCGTTGGTGGGTTCGTCCAGCAGCAGGGCTTCCGGCCGCATGGCCAGCACTGTGGCCAGGGAGATCAGTTTTTTTTCGCCGCCGGACAGACGGTGGGTGAGGCGTTGCTCAAAACCCGCGAGCCCGAGGGCTTTCAGGGTTTCCACAGCGCGCTGGCGCGCTTCGTCAGGCGTAAGGCCCAGATTGAGCGGGCCGAAGGCCACATCTTCCAGCACGGTAGGGAAAAAAAGCTGGTCTTCGGCGTGCTGGAGCACAAAACCCACCTTGCAACGCAGTTCACGGAAGTCTTTTTCACGGTGCAGGATACGCCCGTGAAAGCGGATCAGCCCCCGCCGGGGGCGAACCAGTCCTGTGACGCAGCGGAAAAAGGTGGTTTTTCCGCTGCCGTTGGGGCCGTACAGCCCCACTTTCTGGGCCGGAAAAAGAGCGAAATTCACATCGCGCAGCACAGTTTGCGGCTTGCCGTCGCGGGCATAGGCGAAGTCAACATGCTCCAGACTGAAAATGGCTTCTCCGTCGGTGCGGGAAATGGCGCGTTCAGACATGCGGGCCTCCTTTCCACTCCATCCAGACGATGCCCGCCAGGCAGAGCAGCAGGCTCAGGGCAAAGAGCGCATCCACAGGCCGGGCGCGAAAGACGGCCACCGAGCGGAAGCGGCCCTCAAAGCCGCGCAGCAGCATGGCTTCGCGCACGCGCAGCGAGCGTTCGTACGCGCGCACCAGAAGCAGGCCCAGCAGTGAGGCCAGGGTTCTGTATGTGTGCATATCGGTGCGCGGTCTGAAGCCGCGCAGGCGCGCGGCCACATTGAGCGTCTGCCATTCCGAGGCAAGCACATGCACATAGCGGCCCGTGAACAGAAAAAGAAAGACAAGCTTGCGGGGACAGCGCAGCCGCTCCAGCGCGTGCCCCACGGTGGGCGAATCCATGCTGGCCACCAGGGCCAGAAAGACGCAAACAAGGGCGTTGGATTTGATGCTCACCAGCAAGGACAGACGCACCCCCTCGGCGCTGACGGCAAATATGCCCCACTGCGCCAGAACCGTGCCTGGCGTGCTCCAGGGCGTCACGCACCAGAGAAAGAGAATGAACATGTTCACCGCCGCCAGACGACGCAGCAGAGGCAGGAGCGGCGGCCGCGAGATTGCCAGCAGCATGACGCCCAGGGCCAGGCCCAGCCAGCAGGCGGGCAGGCTTTTCAGCGGGGCCAGGCAGACGGCGCTCAGCGCGGCGAACGCCAGACGCACGCGGGGGTCAATGGCCTGCAAAAGCGAAGGGCGGACAAAAGGCTGCTCAAACACAAAAGGTAAGACTCTTATTCCGGTTTCAGACAAAAAGGCTCCGCCGCGCGTGCCGCGAAAGAGCGGCAGGCCGGCCCGGCACTGTCATTACCCGCGCCGCCCCTTGAAGTAAAGGCCTATGCCCGCAAGGCCCAGAATCCAGCCGATGCCGCCGATGACGTCTCTCAGGCTGGGGGCGGCGTTGACCTGAGTCGCCAGATCACGGCGAATCGGCCCAAGCTTGGCGTCCAGAGCCGCGTTGACGATGGCGCGCACCTCGTCCGGCGTGACGGAGGGGCCGGGCTGGGCCAATGCGGCGGCCGCCGGAGCGGAAGGTGCGGCGGTCGCGGGGGGGGGCGTCGCCTCCGCCATTGCCGTGGGCGCGCCCGCGCCGGAAAATTCTGAAGCGTCCATAATCCAGTCGTTCTGGTGCCCTTCGCCCGCGGCAATCTGAATGCGCAGGCCGTGACCGGCGCGCGCCGCGGGGGGGACGGGAAAGCTGAACCGCCCGTTGCCGTCGGTATGCCCTTGAAGAAGCTCCTTGCCATTTGTGAGGTCAAAAATTGTGATCAGGCCGTTTTTGACCGGCGAGCTGCGGTTGAAGCCGCACTCCACCATGATGTCGTCACCCTCCAGCCAGGCGAAAATATTGACCCTGTGCGCCAGGGTCGGAGCAGGGAGCAACAGCGTGACCAATAGGGCCAGGGCGGCAAACATGGCTGCGGGACAGCGCGGGGAAAGCGGAGCGGCATTTTTCATGGCGGGTTCCTTCAACCGCGGCGGCATTCAGGCGCGCGTGGTCTGAAGCATTTCGGGGCGTACCCGGTGGATAAAGGCCACGGTGAACATGGTGATCAGGCCCTCCGCCAGCATGACGGGCAGATGGGCCCAGAGCAGCAGTTGCGCGGCGGCCCGGAAGCCCTCGCTGGTAAAAGCCAGAGCCAGGGCGGTGAGCGCGGCGGCCAGGGCCACGCCCAGCGCGCCGCCGCAGAAAGCGGCCGCGCGAATGCCCGCCGGGCCGGGCCAGATGCGAATGATGGCCTTGTAGGCGTACCAGGCCAGCACACTGGAAAAACCCATGGTAAAGGCGTTCACGCCCAGCGCCGTGAGGCCGCCGAACTGAAAGAGCGCCGCCTGGAGCAGCAGTCCCGTCAGAATGGCGGGAAAAGCCGCCCAGCCCAGCACTACGCCCACCAGACCGTTGAGAATCAGATGGGCGCTGGAAAAGCCCACGGGGACATGGATCAGCGAGCCCACAAAAAAAGCCGCTGAAAGAATGCCCACGGTCATCAGGCGGTCGTAATCCAGCTTGCGCAGGCCGATGGCCGTGCCAGCCGCCGCCAGAACCGCGCCCGCGCCGAGTACGGCCGGGGAGAGAACGCCTTCCGCGATATGCATGCCGTTTCCTTGCGGCGGTTTCGCGCCGGGGCCGGGGAGGGGCCTTGCCGGTTCGGCGCGAAAGAGCGCCTGGTCTTACCTGGTTTGGGGCGCCGCAAATTCCAGCCAGAGCACCGCGCCCAGTTCCACGGGCTTGTCCTGACCCTCGCGGGTTATTTTTTCTTTGGCCGTATTCAGGGCCGCGAAGCCCCACCAGCCCGCCCAGGGCACGCCGTAGGAAAATACGCCGTTTTCGTCGGCCTTGACCACCTGGGTGACAAAATAGTCATTGGGCGGCACATGCCCTCTGGTCTTGTTGTAGGATTCCACCTCCACTTCCGCGCCGGGCACGGGCTTGCCGTCCAGCAGCACGCGGCCCTGAAAGACGTTGCCCGCATAGTTGCCGAACGGTCGTGTCAGAGGCACAATTTCCGTCTTCAGGCCCAGGGCTTCGTCCCAGCCTTCCTCATCGCCAAAGGCGGCCACGATGGTTTTGGCATAGTGAATGATGTAACAGTCTTCGGCGGGTTCAAAGTAGGGCGCAGGCTCCACGGCGAACTGGTAGACGCCGGGTTTCTGGATTTTGAAGGCGGCCTGCCAGGCCTTGCGCCCCATGATCGCGGCGGGTTTGAGGCTGGCCCTGAGATCTTCGGTTTTGCCGTTCAGGGTGACGGTGAACGCCTTGGGCGCGGCCATATCCATACCCTGCATTTCCATGGGATGAGAGAAGGAAATATCCAGTTTCAGGTCAGCGTCCTTTTTTTCCGTCACCGTCGCTGTGGCGGGAATGATCATGCCGAAATGCGCTTCGGCCTGCGTGACGGCACAGAGCAGCAGGGCCAGACTTGCGCAGATGATTTTCCACATAGTTTTGTCCTCTTGTGTTGGGATGGCGGCGGCTTTCCATGCGAAGCCGCCCTTGCGCGCATATGCGAAGCTATAGTAACACAAATTTAAAAAAAGTAGCAAGCGGTAATTGCGGCGACCCCGCATGCCGTGCCCGCGCGGCCGCCATTGCCCCGCCGTGGCTGAAGCGTTGAAAATGCCGTTGCCTGACGGCATCCGGCTGTTGAACCGTTGGATGTTGTTGTCGAACCGCTGAAAGAGGCGCAATCCGTTACGCGCAGGCCGGGCCGAACAGGCTTTTTTACTCCTTTGGCCGCCGGGGAAAGCGCATGAAGCCTACTGCGGGAGCAGCTTGGCGTAATCGGCGCTCTTGACGTTTTTTCTGATGAAATTCAGGGCTTCTTTCTGGTTGCCGGCCAGGGAACTGACCATGAACACGTCGTCCTGAACGGCCACCCAGGCCTGACAGGGCGTCTGCTGCTGGGTGAAGTTGAACATGTACTGGCCGTTCTTTTCCACCGGAGGTTTTTCCGCCTTGAACTGGGTGGCGAACATGCCGGCGATGGTTTTTGCGTCGGCGCCGCTGCTGGGGCCCACAACCATGGTGACGGAAACGCCGCTTGTGTTTTTGGCAAAGACGGCGCTGGTGATGCCCTGATTTTCCGTGGGCGGCATGATGACCTTCCAGTCGTCAGGCATGGCGACCGTGAAGTATTTGGTGCTCAGCTCCTCGGCCAGAGCGGGCAGGGCCAGCAGCATGATGAATGCGAAGGCCGCAAGTTTTTTCAACATGAATGTTTCTCCTGAAAATGGCGCGCCCGTGTAAAGGGCGGTTAATGCCGCGCGGCGACCGGCAAAACATGTCGCCCGCCGCCAGGGCCCCGGACGCCGGACCTGTTGCCGTTTTACCCAATGCCCGCTGAAAAAACAAGCAAGCCCTTGCGCGCGCCCGCAAAGGCCACTTTGCGCAACCCCCCGAACCGGCGGCGATGGCCACCGTCCGCCGTAGCGCCAGACGGAGAAAAATTCCCTTTCGGGTCGGCAGATGAAAAGTTTAGTGATTTTAGGCTCAGACCTCATCAAAAATGCGTTATGGCTTTTGCTTGTCGGTACAAAGGGCTACTTTTTCGCTCGCCGCCCGAAGCGGAGCGAAGGGACAAGCCTCCCAAAAACAGGAATTTTTTGCGCCGGCAAGAAGATGGGCCATTTTGGAGGGAGTGACCATGTTACATGACCGACAAAAATCGCACAGTGACGCGCCAACGCGAAAAAGGCCGTTTTTGACGGATAGGAACACCCCTGACCAACGGCGCATTAAAAGGGTCTGGACTCCAGGCGTTTTCAAAGCGGGATGTTTCAAGGCCGCGGTGTCCTTCAGAAAGGCGCGCTCTTGTGGAGCCGGTGCAAAACTGCTATCTTGCCTCTCATGAAAGAGCTTGACCCGCATACCATCCGCCCCTGCCTTGCCTGCGGGGGCACCAATGCCCACCTGGAATCCATGTTGCCGCCGGGCCGGCGGCAGGAAGTCTGGCGCGTTGTCTGCGCCTGCGGCCAGACCTCGCAGCAGTGGTCCGTCTCTCAGGGCGCGGCCATTCGCGCCTGGAACCGCAACCTGGCCCAGGAAAACGGTCCGGGTTTTCTGAGCAAGGAAAGCGCGACGCCGCAAAGGAACCTCAAGCGCTGATTCCGCCTGTTTTTTCCCGATGTTTCCGCTCGCTTCTCTCCGCTAGGCGGCCTGTACAGAGCATTTTCATATGAAATCGCCAGGCTCGGCCCATGGCAAAACGATGTCCGCGAACAGCGGAATTGTTTCAGGCGTAAAGGCGCAGGGCAAACATTGGGCGAATCTGCATCGGCCCCGCCGCGAGGCGGCCCCGCAACGCCGCCGGCCAGAAGAAGGCGGCTTTGCGGCGGGTAAAGTAATGCGCTCTGACTCTAGCGGTTCCAGAGGACAAGCAGAGGGCGGGCCTGAAGCAGCTCTTCCAGGGGCATGTCAACCTTTTGCGCGCCGGCGGTTCCGGGGGCGACCTGATAGGGCTGAAAGTTGATGCGGATGCCGTCGGGCGTGAGCGTCAGGCTGGAAAAATTCTCCACCAGGGGGGCGGTGCCGTCCTTGAGGGTCTGGGTCAGATAGCCGCCGCCAAAACGGCGCGTCAGTCGCTGACGGGACCAGGCCGACATCAGGTTGAGGGCGGTTTCCGGCGCTTCAAACATATCCACCAGGCCGAGCCGCTGCCCTGTGAGCAGGCTGTAATTGAGCGTCATGATGTCCAGATTGCCCGCGCCGCCGGTGTAGTTCCAGAGTTCAAAGGTGATGCTCACCGCCGCGCCGGACGGTCGCGACACGCTGTAGGCCCCCAGCAGCTCAAAGGCCGGGCGCGCGTTGTCCCGGATGTCGGGCAGGCCGAATGCGCTGATATCCAGATGCTCCTCAAAAGCGTTGGCGATGCCCGTGACCCATTGGCGGATATCCGCATCAATGTCATTATTGCCCACCGAGGGGTAATTGATGCTGATTTCGGCCTTGTCTTCCCGCTTTGCCGGAGCGTCCGGCAGGGGCCGCTGAAGCAGATGGTCAATGACCCCCGATTGTCGCGAACCGGAAATTTCAGCCGTGGCCGCCTCTTTGTCGGCGGGGGAAGCGGCCATGCCCCCTGGCCTGTCAGCCGGCGGCAGGGCGGCGTCGGCAAGCGCGCCCTCCAGCGCGTCAAAAGCGTCCGGCAGGGGCCGGGCCGTGGCCGGCGACAGCCAGAAAAACAGCGCCGCCAGAAGACAACAGAATACGCGAGGCATGGACAATGACCTCATCACAGGCATGGCCCGACCGAAAGGGGGCATGTCATTGGTTGGAAGCGGGGGCATGCGGCCAGATCAGGGCTTCGGGCCCGGCGGCGGCCAGCTCCGCCAGGGGCATGTCCACACGTTGCGGCCCGGCGGACCAGGGCGCGACCTGATAGGGCTGGAATTCGATGCGCAGCCCTTGCGGCGTCAGGGTCAGATTGGCGAAATTGCGCAGTTCCGGGGCCACGCCGTCGCGGATCATGTCTTCATCCGCATCTTCACCCAGCGTGCGGGCAAGCTCTTTCCGTGACCATGCGGACATGAGCTGCAGGGCTTTTTCCGGATTTTTGAACATGTCCGCCAGGCTCAGACGCCGCCCCGCGCGCAGGTCGTAGTTCAGGCAGGTGATTTCCAGATTGCCGTGAGCGCCGCCGCTATAGCTGTAGACATTGAAGGTGAGGCTGACCACGCCCTCGGATGGGCGCGAAAGCTCAAACAGGCCGGTAAGATCCCACATGCCGTAGCTGGCGGGCTTTTCTCCGTCCGGCTCTTCGGCGGCCCTGCCCACCTCC
Source organism: Desulfovibrio sp. SGI.169 (assembly GCF_050313595.1). Lineage (NCBI taxonomy): Bacteria > Pseudomonadati > Thermodesulfobacteriota > Desulfovibrionia > Desulfovibrionales > Desulfovibrionaceae > Desulfovibrio > Desulfovibrio sp. SGI.169. Next base: position 8,942 of record NZ_JBNPLS010000006.1, read on the forward strand.
TCTTCGTAAGCGTCGGCCACGCCTGTGACCCAGTGGCGAATGTCCGCATCCACCACGGCATGGCGCAGAACCGGGTAGTACAGGCTGAGCGCCGGTTTGCCGTCGCCGCCGCGCTGGATGCGCTCATTGATCACATCGGGATAAACCGTTTGCTCAGGAGCGCTGTTTTCCTCGTCCGGCACGACGGAATCAGCCGGGGCCGGCGTTGCTTCGGCCGCCGCGCGCGCGGACGGAGACGCCGCAAGCCAGGCGCAGGCCAGCAGCGCGGCCAGCAGCCACCCCGCCAGGCTCGGCGGGATGGCCGTTATATTGATAGAAACACGGGGCATGACATATCCTCTCGAGAACGTTCTGGCCTTCGCCGGCCGCTGAAACGGGCGCAACGCGACTTTGAGGAGATATGTTCTCAAAGTCAATCCACGCTACTGTCTACTTGCAAAAGCAGGCGCTACAAAACCCGCAAGGGTTTTGCGGCGGCGTGGTCGGGTTCATTTGCGAAAAACCACGCCAACGACCCCGCAAAAATTCTTCGCGGAATTCCGCGCGGAATTTTTGCGATCAGACCCTGAAACCCAGACGCAACCGCCAGACCTTGCGCCAGTTTTTGAGCAGCAGCGCCGCGGCCAGGGCCAGATAGGTCTGGGCGTAAAAGTGATGCAGACGCAACGGGTCATGGGGCAGGCCCAGCATGGCCTCCAACTGCGCGTCATACAGGGGCGAGAGCAGTTGGGCCGTAAAGAGCAGCAGAAGCCAGAAGGCCTCGCGCACATGCAGGCGCAGATCCAGCAGCAGGGCCACCGCAAAGATCGACTGCCCGGCGGTCAGTAATATTTCCTGAAACTGGTGGCTGTCAAGATTTATGGAGGGCGAAAGCCCGCCGGAGGAAACCGCGTATACGCCGGGGATCATGCCCACCAGCAGCGTCCACTGATTGAGCTTGGAGGAGAGCAGGCTGCCCAGGGCCAGACCGGCGTTGCCCCGAAAGGCGAACATCAGGGCCACGATAAATTCCGGGGCTTCCGAGGCGATGGGCGCGAGCCATTGCACCAGCAAAAATTCGTTGACGCCCAGCAGCTTGCCGCTGGCCACCAGGCTTTCGCTGAATGGCTCGGCATTGCAGAGAATCACCAGGGCCGCGAAAAGAAATATGCCGATCACGGCGCGCAGCCGCGATCTCTTGGGCAGAAGGGCCAGCGCGGCGGCCGGGCCTTCGGGTTCCTCCTCCTCACAGGGACGGCGGGCGATGATCCAGATGTACCAGGCGTAAATGCACAGAAAAACCACGCCATCCAGCCAGGTCAGCGAGCCCTTGAGCGGAATCAGCAGGGCATAAAGGGTGGCCATGCCGAGAAAGAGCACATCCGTGCGCTTGTCGTCGGGCAGGGCCACGGCCGAGTGGTAGCGCCCGGCGAAAATCAGCACGATGACCGACCAGCCCACGCCGATAAGCAGCCGGTTGGCCCCGGTCATGTTGGCAATGGCGTAATGGGAGTAGGCGCTTTCCGGGTGCTGGCCCGCCATCCAGGTGAAGTACATGTCCACCGCGTATTCCGGCAGCACCGCAATAAAGGCCACCACGGCCACGGCCACGGCCTGGGGGATGTCCATCTGGGCCACCTCGCAGGCCCAGGTCAGCAGGAAGGAGGCTCCCAGAATGGCCAGGCCTGAAAGCAGGGCCACCCAGATGGGCGAAATGTCCGGGTGCGCGAACCTCAGGGCCAGGCCCGGCACGGTGAGCAGCGCCGCCAGAAGATAAGGGCGCAGGGCGCGAAGCGACATGGCGTCTCCTTGGGCAAAAGATGCGCGGCGCGCGGGCGCGGCGTCGCAAGACAAAAGCGGTTCTGAAACAAAAAAAGACCCTGGCATTGCTGCCAAGGTCTCACTGATCGGCATGGCCGACGGCGATACCAGGCCCGAAAGGCCATGCTGTTGATACCGCCCAGGTTTCCAGGAACCTAGTTACTCCCCTTGAGTGACGGCACTATAGCCATGACCGCCGGGCCTGTCAAGCCGGTTCGGGGCGGGCTTGCCAGCGGAACCGCCAGCGGCTAATAAAGAGAGGGCCCGGCCGCCGTCAGCGGTCGGGGCGTGCATGAGACGCGCCGGACCGGCTTCAGCGGGCCGGTCGCCGCGAGAGGAGCCAACAGTGAATATTATCTGCCCGCGGTGCGGCTTCAGCCGAGAGCTGCCCGCCGACCGCCTGCCCGCCCGCGCGGTTATCGCCACCTGCCCCAAATGCGCCTGCCGCTTCCGCTTTTCGGCCGAGGCGGGCATGCTGGAAATTCTTGATGCGCCGCCCGCGCGAGCCGCCGCGCCCGGACAGGACGACCCCCCGCCGCCCGGCGCCGTTGTGCCGGGGCGCGACCCGGAACATGCGGCGGCCGAAACCGCCAGCGCCGCAAAAAGCGACAGCGCGCGGCGGGCCGGGGCCGCGCAGGGCCAGCCGGAGCATTCAGGGCCGGAAGAAGAGGACATCCGCCGGACGGCCAGCCGGGCATACGCCCGTGAAGCCGCCCGCCTGGAGGCGGAGACGGTGCGGGACAGCGGGAGCCGCACAGGGGCCAACCCCTGGGAAGCGGCTCCCGGAGGCGACGGCTGGCTGGCCGCCTTTTATCAGACGGCCATGCGGGTCATGTTCGCCGCGCCGCGTTTTTTCGGCGCGCTCAATCCAGAAGCCCCGCACCTGCGGGCCCTGAGCTTTTACCTGATTGTCTGCGTTCTGCAGACGGTGGTGGAACGCTTCTGGGGCGGCATGTTTCTGTCTATCATGGCCCCCAGCGCGGCCACGGACCCGCAGTTGGAAAAAATGCTGGCCCTGCTGGCCCCGCAAACCAATCTGGCCATGACCCTGCTGCTGCGCACGGCGTTGCTGGTTCTGCAACTCTATGTTTTCAGCGCGCTGATCCACCTGGCCTACCGTTTCGTCGCGCCGGGCCGGGCCAGCTTTCCTCTGCTGTTTCAGGTCATGGCCTACAGTTCGGCCCCGGCGCTGCTCTGCGTCATTCCGGGCTTGGGTTCTCTGGCCGGCATGATCTGGGGGCTGGCCTGCATGGCGGTGGGCTGCCGCGCGGCCCTGCGCCTGAACTGGCCGCAAACCCTGCTGGGTTTTGTGCCTGTCTGCCTGGTGACGGCGCCCATGCTCCTGCAACTGCTTTCCGCGGTTCAATCCTGAGGTTGTGGCATGGCCCGGTTCTGGCGGCGGCTTCGCCTTCTCTGGCATGAATTTCGCAAACGTCGAAAATATGGCGCAATGATACGGCCCGAGGGCATTCGTTCCCAGGCTGAAGAACTGGGCCATCTGGCGGAGCTTGCCGGCAGAAGCGTGCCCCTGGCCGGGCTGGAGGCGCGCCGTCTGGCGGAACTGGCGCAGGCCATGACGCATCTTGTGGAGATGACCCGCAGCGCTGACTTCTGCCGCCTGTCGGCTGACAGACGGCTCGCCCTGCGGGACAACCTGCGCGAAGCGCGGGAAAAACTGCTCGCCTCCCTGCAAAAGGCGGGCCTAGCCTCGGAGAAGCCGCAATGAAGTTCTTGCCCTGGCGGAGCCGCGCGCTGCTGTCGGCCCTGTTTCTGATGCCGCTTTTCGCGCTTGCCGCCGGGTGCGCCACCAGCCCGGACGACAGCCGCTCCTCCATATCGCTGGCCGGAGATTTCAGCACGCCCATCCAGATTCAGATAGACAATTTCGTGCGCCGACAGCCCCCCGCCGTCTATGTATCCCCGCGCGGCAGGCTGAATCACCGCCCGCGCGCGCTTTTCGCGCCCCTGCGCGCCGTGCAGCAGATCAGCAATGCCGTGAGCTTCAGTGACATGCTCTCGCGTCAGGTCTGGCAGATATGGCTTTCGCTCAATGCTTTTGAAGCGCTGGAATACGCGCCCGAGGCCGGGCCCTATGAGCGCTCGCGCGCCCTGGCTCTGGCCCGGCGGCACGGCGCGGAACTGCTGGTGGGCGGCTATATCAACCATTATATGGACGGCGGTTCCGGCGGTGAAAGTTCCCTCTCGCTGTCTCTTGAAATTTATGATGTGAAAACCGGCGTCCAGCTCTGGTCTTTGGCGCAGGGCGGCTTGATGGAAGCCCGTCAGGTGCATGATTTTTATCTTTTCTCCATCAAGGAGCGCAACCCCGCTGACCCGTCGGGCCTCATCGCGCGCTCCCTGGCCTGGGATATGGGGCGGGTGGTGCTGGCCTGGGTGGATCCGACCGCCGCGCGCAAGAGCGAACCCTCCATGCTGGACAGCGTCTTCGGTCGAAAAGCCTTCTAAAGTCAGACCCTGTTAATACGCTGTCGGTTAAGGGGATTGCTGGTTGTATTCCGCCGCAATTATCCGTCAAAAACGGCCTTTTTCGCGCTGGCCGCGTCACTGTGCTGTCATGTCTCCTTGCGGGCGTCAAATTCCACCATAATTCTTGCCATCCTAACCGAACAAACTCAAATGGGATTGAGCGTTGTTTGGTATGGAGAAATCAGGCTGGGCACTGGCCGAATTATATACTTTCCCCTTTCTCAAAAAATTAAAGCGGATAGTGTTTGGGTGGGAAGGAGGCATGCAGGGGGACGAAGAGCGGTCTCTTTATCTACCTGACGCCTCTTACCATCCTCCGCCGCCGCCTCCGCCTGAGCCTCCGCCCGATGATCCGCCGGAATAGCCGGAGTCTGAACCGGAACCGGAGCTGCCGCTGCTGCTGAAAAAGCCTGATGTTGCGGCGGCATACTGTGAGGCCGCCGAGCTGATGGCGCTGGTTAGGTCAGAAGGCATGCTTATGGTTTTTATGATTGTGGTATAAGTAACGAAGTTAAAGCCGCCAGCCAGTTCTTCATCCTTCTCCATCCAGTCCGGCACATAGTCCAGATGACTTAGAAGCGGCTCGAATCTTTTCTGCCATGCGTCCGCGCACCCCAGCGCTGCGGCATAAGGAAGTATTTCCTCATACTTCTCAACGGTATCTTCAGGAGCGTTGATTTTTGCCAGCCTGTTCTTTTCCGCTGTGCGGATGTACATCTCAAGTCCGCGTATCATGGCGTCCATCTTGTTGCCCTTGTCTGTGAGTTTGACACAGGTCTTGAATCCGCTCCGGATCGCGAGCAGAATGGACACGCTGAAACAAGTATAAAAGACCATATCTCCATCAACAAGGACATACAGGACAAAGGCCAAAACAAAAATCATGCAAAGGGAAGTCGCCATGGCCGCGATGCGCCTGAATCCACTGAATGAAGCGCGGGACTTTCTGAACCCGTAACCGAACAGCACGGCTAAAGCGACAACGCCGCCAGGAACAGCCAGCATCGTTTCTGCGGAATAATATGCGTCTATGACCAGACCAGGATAAAAAATGCCCTTGTTCATTGCCAGATAGAGCAATCCGACTCCCAGTATGGCGCTGATGATGCCCGGTATCCTCGAAAACTTCCACATGGGTTCCAATGTATCTTCGTATTTTCCCTGCAACCTCAGGTAGCTTTTAAGAAGAACTCCCTTTTCTTCGTTATCATTCTTGTCTTTCTTGCGCTCCTTGTCCTTGCGCATATCAATGACAGCTGATGAGCCACGGAGAGTGAACAGGGCAAAGCTGACGTAATCAAGACCGTTCCGTACCCATTCGGCGAGAGGGCGGGAACGTTTCTTCTGAGCGGGATCGGTTTTGGTGAGAAGGATGGTTTTTTTGTCGCGCAGGGACATGTTCAGATAGCCGTTGACGGCGGCCCACAAAATATCCGCCTGAAGCAATAGCGCCGTAAAGCCGCGCTTTCTGAGGCAGGCGACAGCGCCGGGGGACATGCCGTCAGGAGCGGAGAAAAGCGGAATGACCGTGGTTTTTTTGCGGTGTGTCCAGACACAACTCAGCAGCAGAAAAACAAGCAGCTGTACAAGAGGAATGCCGAACAGTATGGGGAGCCTGTTCGCGCCCATGATGTTGGCAAGCGTTTCCGGGGGCTGTGGTATGAGCCCTTTTTCCCAGCCGACAACGACGGTAAGCCCTTCTCCGACGTCAAAGGGTCGCGTTGTTTCAAAGGAGGACGGGCCGGTCATCCGGTACTCTGCGCCGTTCACGCCTCTTTTGCCGGTATATGCCCCGGTCATGAGCGGCGCGCCGCCTTTGGGAAGCGCTAAAGAAAATGAGGCGTGGTCAATGGGGAACTCCCAGAAATTGCCGGTCACGTTGTAGTAAATCTCGTCGTGGTCCTCCAGAAAGCGCACATGACCCGTGGTTTTGTACACCAGCTCATAGGTATGTTTTCCCAGCGGGGCCATGACGTTGGGATTGCCGATGGCCACGCCGACCGTAAAGCCCTGATCGCTTTCCTTGTAAGGCACTGCTTTGCCGTCCAGGGTTGCGGACAGGACCTCAAAACCGTAATGGCGCAGTCCGTCTTCACCCACGCGCTCCTTGACGGGGTATAGTCTGTAAATGCCGTGCCGGATGGCTTCCTGCTCGATGTTGACGACAATGCGCTCCGTCACCACCAGAGAGGCGTCTTCTTCCAGTCTGGCGGAGACGGCATAATCGAGAATGCGCTCGTCAGCCAACGCAACGTCCGCGCGGGAGAGCAAAAACACAAGAGGCAAAAGCCATAGCGCTGTGAGGCAAAATCGCTTCATCGTTCTTCCCCCGTGACTTAAAACGTGGATCCCCAGGCTGGGGCCCCTCGTTGCTTTTTGCGAACTCATGGATGTCTGCGGGCCTTTTATTCGCTGTCTTCCGAAACGACATTGCGGTTGACAATGCGCAGGAAGGCGATGCGTTCCACAAAGAGGCGCAGTTTTGCACTGATGGACATGGTGATATACATCGTTCCGCCTTCGCCGAATCCATCCGCCGCTTTTTCGGTGAACAGCTCCGTGAACTTCAGCCATGAGCGCTGATCGTTACGCAGCGCTTCGGCAAGGCCGGCATCTTTCATCTTGAGATTACGGATGGTTTCCTTATAGGCGGCGTTCAGAAGGTCGTCGGCCTTTTCCATACTTTGCGTCAAAAGATCGCTGGCCTCAGATGTTGAAAGGGAAGCCGTCCTTTCAAAGCATTGCTCCATGAGCGCGCGGGCCTGTTTTTCATAGGCCGGCAAGGGATTTTCCCCGGCAACGGCAAAAGCTGGCAGCGCCAGCAGCAGAACAAGTGCGGACAATGCAAGACGCATGCTTACTTCCCCCGTGCTTTTTTAAGGATTTTTCCGGAATCGGGCACATAAAAGTTCATTACGGAACACTCGCTTGTGTGGATATCCAAAGACCGCTCGCTGGTAAATTTCAGCGTTACAGCGTCACCCTCATCTAATCCCGCAAATTCCTGACAGTCGCCATTTCCAATGATTACATCAATTTCTTCTCCATTGGCATTTCTGATTAAAAAGCCATAGGCGTCGGCGCTTCTGGGGTAGGTATACCGCAGGAAAGCGCCAGTAAGCTGGCGTGTGCCTGGCAATTTGCCCACATGGCAAACTGGCGGCGGGGCAGATGTTGTTCCTGCTGATACGGATTGCCCCATTTGTTTTAATTTGGATACGGCGCTTTCGCGTCCATGTTTCGCCGCCTTGCGGTACCAGAGCATGGCTGTTGCGCGCCGCTCATCGGGATCTGTCAGATTAAAGCCCTCCGCTATATCGGGACGCAAAATACTGTCCCCCACATCTTCATATCCCAGGGGCAAACCCGTGGCTGCCGCTTTTAAATAACAGTCAAAAGCAATATGCTCATCCTTTTTAACGCCAATGCCATCGCGGTAACAGTCGCCCAAATTGTGCAAGGCAAGTCCGTTGTTGGCTTTTGCCGCGACAGAGTACCAGTACACGGCCTGCTTCACGTCAACAGGCAGGCCGCGTCGCCCTTTTTCGTACCAGACGCCCAGCCTGTTCGCGGCGGGGGGATCTCCCGCTTCGGCTTTTGCGCGGGTTTCCGCCAGTTCTTTGTCTTCCCGCCTGGAGGGGGCCTGTTTTGTTCGCAAGGCTTCAGGGACGGCGCCGGCCAATAGCCACATCTCACCGCCGCTTTTTGAATCCGACGAGATCGGTTCCATCGAAACGGCCTGAACAGGATGGCATAGAAGCAGTGCGGCCAGTAAACCGGGGCACAGAAAGGTTTGACGCTTCTTCACATGAACTCCTTCAGCGTTTGAAAAAATTTGAAAAATGCGGCGTGACGCATTGTATGGAGGTCGGCCGCTTATCTGGTTCGGTATTCCAGCCACAGCCTGTCCGCGTGGTCGCGGAACACAGCCGGACCATTGATAAAAGCGGCATCCATCTTGCCTGTGCCTCCAAGACTTTCCTCCCCCGGCATACGAATCAGTGTTGTGCCGCGCATGGCATACTTTTGGCCGCCTTCATACATGATGATTTTCATGTTCGCCGGGCTGACATCGCCATGGCAGGCGAGTTGATAGCCTGTCCAGACTTCGGCCACGCCATTGTTGTCGAGATCAGTGACGTGCAAGGCTTCAGGAATAAAAGCGGCTGTCAGGGATGTTTCGCAGTCGCGCACGCCATCCGTGATTTGCCAGACAGGCTGGGCGTTCGCCTGATCTGCGCGGAAACGGCGGGCATACAACCGCTTGCTGAGGCCGGTTGTGCCATATTGATCAAGTTTTTGCTTGCGCACCCCGGTTTCCGCAAGCAGGATCACGTTGTCGCCTGTGGCGTCCGCATAGCGGAGCGCTTTGACAAGCCTTCCCTTGATGGAGGGGAAATTCTGGAGACAAGTTTCGGCGCTTATGTCCCAAGCCTCAATGCGGCCCTGCTCCAGCGGGAGCCGGGGGGGTGCAATAACCGGCGTATTTTCCCCGCCGCAAACCGGATTTGCCCGCGCGAAGCAGCAAAAGGACAGCATCATGCCGAAAACCATAAGCTGTTTTAACATGGCCTGCTCCCTGGTAAATACCGTCATGGCGTTATCGCGTGAACGTTGCCGCTCTCTTCTCTATGGCGCTTGGCGAGCCGCGAGAGGCACGTCACCGTATTTGTTGGGTGTCTGCTGTGAGCGGAGACAGAAAAAAATGCACAAGGGGAGAATGCCCACAAGGGTAAGACTGGCCAGCAGCCACCATCCGCTGCGCCCCGTATCGTGCAGTCTGCGCGCTCCAACGGTCAGTCCGGGAAGGAACAGCGCAAGCTGGAACAGGGCGGAAAGCGGTTCTCCATATTCACCGGCGTTCATGAAAACCGCGTTGACAGCGGTACTGACCAGTGAGGAAAAGAGCGTGAACCACCAGTATTCCGCCCGTGTGGCCCGTCCTCGAAACGTCGCAGCGTTTTTCAGGCAACTGGCGATGGCTTCCGTGAAGCTCATCCGGCGTTGACGGAAAACGGGCAGCGCCGTCCCGGGAGGCAGAGATTCTGCTCGCGCATCATGCGTCATGGCATGTTTCCTCCAAGGCGCCGTTGATGTATTCCGCGAATACATCAGCTCCATGCCCAAAGAGCCGTTCGCCTCTTTGGGAAAGGCGCGCCGGGTCATGCAGTTAATGGGAAAAGCACATTCCCCCTATTCACGACTTGCGGGCGGCCTTGCCCTGCACCACCCTCAACTGAAAACTGATGGCTTATGATGGCAGGGAAAATGAAAGGAGGCTTCATCCCCGTGATGATTTTGCCAGAACATAGCGAAAAAACGAAAAAATTCATCTTTGTGATGACATCAGGTTTTCCGGGTCAGGTTGACTCGACACGATTTCGGGAATAATTAGGGAGCGCTGAGAATACGGAAACAGCCTGTTTTGCCGGGAGAGCCTTGTGTATGGCTAGCGTGCACACGAGTTTGGTCGCGTCGGATGATATGGCTTCGTATCCCCTCTTTCATTTTTTAAAAATAAAGTTTTTCCCATATGTTATAAAAAAATATGCGGAATGAAGTCCCTGCTTGCTTTGTGGGTGGGAGCTTTCTGTTTACTGTTGACGGCCTGTTCCGATTCTCCGCTGGATCCCGCCCATCCTGTCACCTTGAGTCTGTGGCATGTGTATGGGGCGCACTCGTATTCTCCCATGAATGAGCTGGTGGAAAGGTTTAACCGAACCGTCGGGAAAGAACGCGGCATTATTATTGAAGTGACCGCTGTATCCAACACCAGCGCCATACATGAAGCGCTGGTGGCTGCCGCGCATCTGCAGCCTGGAGCCGGCGATTTGCCGGATCTTTTTACCTGCTATCCAAAGACGCTGAGCGCCATGGGCAGCGAGAAAGCGCTTGACTGGGGAAAATGGTTCAGCGAGGAGGAGCTGGGCGTCTTTGCCCCCCAGTTTCTGGAGGAAGGGTATGTGGACGGCGCGCTACGCCTTTTCCCCCTGCTCAAGTCAACCAATCTTCTTTACGTCAACGCCACCATATTTGACGAGTTCAGCAGAGATACCGGCATCACCTATGCCGATTTGAGCACATGGGAAGGCGTGTTTCGCGCATCGGAACGCTATCACCGGTGGTCTGGCGGCAAAACATTCTTCATGTACGACGAGTGGCTGCATTACGCCATGCTCAATGTGGAGTCATTGGGGGAAAGATTTTTCGATGGCGACCGCATCCGCTGGGATAGCCCCGCCTTCATAAAGGTCTGGAATGCCCTGGCGCGGGCCGGGCTCAAGGGGGAGATATGCCCCATGCCGGGATACGCCACCACAGCCATGATAATGGGCGAAGCCGTGTGCGGCTTTGAATCTTCGGCGTCTATCCTGTATTTCACCGATACCATTACCCTGCCGGACAATTCCATCATGCCCTTGCGTCTCGCCATTTTGCCTGTGCCTTTATTTGAAGGGGCAAAACCTGTGGTTCTTCAACGCGGTTCAGGTCTGGGGGCGCTCAAATCCACACCGGAGCGGGAATACGCCGCAGCGGTATTCTGCAAATGGCTGACTTCTCCAGAGGTCAACCTTCCCTTTGCCGTTCAATGCGGCTACATGCCTGTCAGAAAGGACTCTTTCAAGCGAATCATGGAGGGAAAGACGCCCCCCTACCCTGATGAGAGGTACCGCGAACAGTACCAGGTTCTTCAGAAAATTTATGCGAACTCAACTTTTTATGTTCCACCTGTTTTTAAAACGTATGATCCCATGGAACGCGGTTTTTCCGCCGTTGTGCGCGATATGTTCAAAAAGTCCAATGTGGTTGGCGTCGGTAAACCGGTGTCGCAGGAAGCCATTGACCAGACGCGTACGGAAATAGCCCGGCGTGTCACAGCCTTGCAGGATAAGTAGTTGTTTTTGCGCGCGGCTCCCTTGTTTTTTTCACGGCTCAGAAAGGGCAGATTCTCTTTACAGGGGCGTCTGCTGTGGTATTTTTCAGCACTGAGCGTGATTCTTTTTACCGCGATGCTGTTGCTGCTTTTCTGGTTTGGCTGGGTTCCCTTTCCTCAAAGGGCTCTCGGCAAAATTTTTGACGACTACCTTATCCGCTATGAGCGTAAACTTTCAGAGCATATAAGCCATTCAGCCGCGCAGGGCATTCATCTTGCCGCAATGCTGACGGATATGATTGAGCGGACGCTGCATGCAAGAAACTGTTCATTCGCTGCCGTTTCCGACAATCCAGAGCTTATCAGAACGCTGGAGAACAACTCTATCTATCTCTTGAAAGATACGTTGTTGCGCTCAAGGTGCAGCGGCAGTTTTATCATTCTTGACGCTACGGTGAACAGCGCCCTGCGTCAGTCCAGAGAGTCACGCTGCGGTGTTTATCTGAAAGCCAGCAATATTACCGTGTCAAATCCCGTGTTGCCGCAAATTTTTTACCTTCGCGGCCTGTCCGAGCTGGCTCTGAAATACCAGCTTGAATTTCATAACAAGTGGGACCTGGAATATGATATGGCGCAACTTCCAGACTATGCCGCTCTTTTGCGAAGCGCCGCCGCTTCGCCGGAATCCAGGTCATTTTTTCTGACAAAATCCTTTTTTATCCGTGGCACTCACGACAAGGTCATATTGCTTTGTGTGCCGCTCCGCGGCCGTGACGGGGAGGTGTATGGCCTGTGCGGTCTGGAAATAAGCGACATATTGTACCGGCTGACCTACCGGATGCCGCAGCACGACTTGCCGGACATGGTGATGGGCTTCGCTCAGCAAAGCGGGCATGGGGACGGCGCGACCCTGCATGCGGGCACGGGGCTTATGAACGGCCCCGCAACAAATCTGTTTGCCAGCCCTGTTGCCATGAGCGCCACAGGCATGACGCACTATAAACGCTATCAAAGCGGAACGCTGGATTTCGCCGGTAACGAGAGAACATTGCGTATTGCGCCACTCTCTCTGCCGGGGCAGGACGGCAAGTGGGTTGTGACGGTGCTGCTGCCCTGGGAAAAAGCCCAGATTTTCTGTTTGAAAAAATATATTTTTCTTGGTCTTTTTCTGGCCTTGTTTCTGGGCATTGCATTGGGGGCTTCTCTCTTTCTGACGCGGTGTTGTGTGGCCCCCGTGCTTCTTGGCATAAAAAATGCCCGCACGAACGGTGTTGCCACCACCAATGTTCGGGAACTGGATGAACTCCTTGAATTTTTGGAAGCAAAGGAACAATCGCTCCTGCGGCAACAGGAGGAGAATGCGCGTTCCCTCGGCCACATTCAGGAAAAAAGTGATTTACAGGCGGATATTACCGCCTACCGCACTTTTATAGAGCAGATTTCCACCCTGTCCAAGGCGGAACGCCTGGTTTTCGCGCTCTATATCAAGGGGCAGAAAGCCAATGAAATCGCCGCGAATCTTCACCTGTCCATCAATACCATACGCACGCACAACAGAAACATCTATGCCAAGCTCAATGTGTCTTCCTACAAGGAACTGATGGTTTATATACGCATGATGACCGCCGAAGACAGGGAAACATTTGTCTGACGCGGGGATATTCCCTCCCGGCCTGCTGTTCCCCTGGTCTCCGCTGTGAATGGCGCGCTGATTTTTCCCTCATCTCTTTGATGAAATTTTCAGAATTCAGGAAAAACTTTCTCGCCTCATCCTGAAGATGATGCTTCTTCCGTTTTTTTGACGCAAAAATTCTGCATGGCGTTCGTCATCCTCCCTGAGACAAAAATGCCGGAGTGATCATGAAACATTTTTCCATGCGCATCATCCTTGCCCTGCTTCTTGCTTTTTCCATCCCCGCTCATGCCGAAGGACTGCGATACCCTGGTCATCGACAGGGATGTGAAGGGGGGGATATCGCCTGCAATGCCCCGGAGCTGCATGCCCACATCCAGGGAAAGGATGCCGTCTCCCCAACGGGACGAGATATTTCTGCGAATGCCTATCTGTATCTTTACAAGAACAATCAACCCTTTGCCAGTATGCGTGTTTATGACGATCAATGCCATATCGCCACAAAACGCATCGGCAATGCGGACTGGTACAGCGTGAGATCCCGGCTGAACAAATCCGGACAGGAGAGGAGCGCCATGTCTCTGGTTTCTCCGAATGGACTTGTCTTGAACATCTTTGACGACAGTCGGGTGAGCGTTATTACAATCGACAACGAAAAAGATTGCCTTTTTTTGCAATGGACATCGGAATACGAGGAAGAACCGGGCAAGCGCAAGGAATATTCGCATGATGCCCTGGTCGGGAAAAACTTCATACGTCTCCGGGATGTGGAAGGGCTGGAAACAGCGTTTGACTGGAGTGAACTGCGTGCTGTGACGGCGAAGTATGAGGGTGGAGACATCGTGGACAACACTACCTGTCGGCTGTTTTTTGAGACGCGGAACGGAAGACGGCTGACTATACTTGCGTTGGGCGGAGGCTGGCTTGACTGGCTGGAAGGCAACAGGAACAACCTGCTGACCATAACCTATGGCACATGTCATTATGACAGGGAAATGGATTCCGGGAGCGGACTTTTTCTCTACAATGCCATCCCGCAAGACAGGGGGCGGCAACACCGGGAAGAGGGTGTATGAAAAGCGTGTCCATCAAGTCTTGTAACTTCATTATTTTCATAAGGATTCCATATGAAGCTCAGAGCACTGTGTTGCGGCGTCATGGCGGCGGCATTCCTGATCATGACTCTTTCCATTGGCGCGCGTGCCGAACAGAAGGAAGCCGTAAAGAAATTAAACGGCGACTATGCGCAAACATATAATGACATACTTGATCAGCTCTGCGATATTATTTCCATCGCATCATCAAATCCAGATTCACCGCCCGAGATGGAAGGTCTTGTCGGCGTGCTGGAAAGCTGTAAAACCGAAAATCCGGCCGAAACTTTCAAGCGTATTGGCTATGCCGTGCGGGATATCAATGCGGACGGCGCACCGGAGCTTGTCATCGGGGAAATTGAGGAAAGAAAAGGCGCTGCATGCTTTGGGCACACTCTGTACGCCGTCTATGCCCAGTCGAGGAGCAAAATATACTGTGTTGTGGAGGGGTGGGCCAGAAACAGCTTTCAGCTGATGGATGACGGCGGCTTTTTCAACCAGGGCTCCGCGGGCGCCATGTATTCCATTTTTGGAAGATATATTCTTCCTCCCCATAAAAATGCTGTCGCATGCAGTGATTTTTATTTTACCTATGAAAAGGACGAGACTCTTCAAATGGCTTATTACTACAACACTTCAGGGCAATTTGACAAAGCTGTTTCCCGGCAGATTGCAGAGGCGGCATACTATACCGCCCTCGCCGCGTATGGCGGGCGTGTTCAAAGGCTCCGTTTGATTCCGCTCGCCGCCCACGCGTCCCCCGTCCGTATCAGCCTCCCGTCCATTTCCGCGCAATGGGCCGAAGCGCTGGACCAAAACACGCCCCATCATGAGTTTATCGCCGACAAAACGGAAGCGCAGGTCAAAATCGCGTTTTCATCCCCAGCCGGCGTGAAAAATTTCAAGGTGTTGAAATTGAGCGTCACGGATGTGGATGATAACGGAAAGGCCACTTTCTCGACAAAGGAACTTTACACCCTCCCCGCTCTCACGCCGGAACGCCCTCTGGTGCTGGGGATGGCGTTTTATGGAAGCACGCCGCATTACGGAATTTCCTTTCTTGATGAAAAGGGCGAGCGCAAAAGATTCTTCATCAATAAGAGCGGCGAGGATGGCTCCATCCTGCTGGAAGCCTTCTGACGCCGCCCCCATGGGCGCGCCATGCCAAAAGGCGCATACTCTCCTGTGCAATGAGCAAACCGCGAAAATTTTACTGGAGGCGTCCGCTTATGAAAAAAATTTTTCTTTTGTGCCTGGCCCTGTTTTTTTGCGGCGGATCCAACCTGTGCCTGGCGGGGGAATACGTCAACGGGCGCTATGGCTTCGCCGTCAACTGGATGGACCCGGCGATTGGAGCCTTCACTGTGACGGAATCCGAGAATGGAGACGGCGTCACCGTGACGGACCCCACGCGCGTCGAGAGCGGTATGGAACTGCGCGCCTGGGGCAGCAGGGGATGGAGCGTCATGGGAATGGATTTTGAAAGCGGCCTGCGGGAAGCGTGCGGCAGGTTCAGCCATATAGATCTGAAGCGCGTCAACAGGGAAGAGGGCTGGTTTATTCTTTCCGGTACCGCAGAAAATGCCGTCCTGCATGTCAAGGGATATTACACGCCGGAAACGGTATGCCTGCTTTCCCTCCGCTACAGTCAGGAACAGCGGGAGATTTTTGATGATGCGTTTGCGCCGGGGGTGGTGCGTTCGTTTCGCAAATTAAGCGCAACCGGAGCGCCCGCTTTTCCGCCTTCCGGCATGCGCCTGTTGCGGGTCGGCCTTGAAGACGACGCCGCTGATGAACATGGCTGCCATTCCTTTTTGTTTACGGCCGAAGAAAACCTGAATTTTCTCATCCGCGAGGCCGAGTGGGATGACAAGGCATGTACCCTTAACCCGGGTGAAATCATAAGGAAAGTTGCCCTGAAAGAGGGCGAGGCCTGCCGGGTGCGCTTTCTGGTCCCCGAGGGCGTCCCGCAGATCATGATATGCGCTGATGAGATTTGCGACGCGCCGACATTCAGCGGCATGGATGGTTCGCTTGTCCTGGGGCCCGGCTTTGTGCGGGCCTCCCCCGACGATCCTCACGCGCCGGTGATGGCGGATATTCATTATATTTACGGAAGCGAGGGCATCAGGGAAGTGAAGTAGTCCCGTTTTTCATGCTGAAAGCGGGAAAAGCCGCTCTGGCGTCGGAGAAACAGGGCGGAACTTCTCCGGAGGGACTGCGCAACAAATGATGGAGGCCATTGCTGTGAAAAAAATGACGCAAAATCTGTTGACCCTGGCGATAATGGGATGCGTGCTGTTCTGGGGGCCGGGCCTGGCTGTGGCGGATCAGAAAAATGAGAGCACTTCTGTGGAGCAGGAGGAAAATGCCTCCATTCAAACCCCCGGCGACAGGCTGACTGGCATTGAGCTGCTTCTCGTACACAATGCCGTGGCGGCATTGTGGGGGAAGGGCAATATCACCGAACCGGGGCGGGAGGTAAATTGGGACGCGCTGTCCTCGCCTGAGCATGTGTTTGTGGAGCTTATTGAACTGTTTTGGCACAATAAAGCCTGGGTGTTTGAGGGGCTGGTGCGCCGCATGGCTTCCAGAAAAGACGGCATTGAGGTCATTGCGGCCAAGGAGCTTTTCAGTATGCGGTTTCATAAACTGTCGAATGGCAATTTTCACATTGATGAACTGGAGTTCAAGCCGCAGCCCAATCTGGAGTGAGGGACGTTATGAAAAAACTTCTTTTTGTTCTGTGTGTGGGCATGGTCGCCTTTTTGTTCGGCATTTCCTCTTCCCGGGCGGACTCCGGGGATAAAGCCGGTCTTTCCCTTCGCGATGAACTCAGCCTGGAGCATGTTATGCTCATGCTTTGGGATATGGGGTATACTTCTCCCCGCAAAATGGATTCCGCTGACTTGTGCCGTAGCACCATGACATATATGATGCATGGCCAATCAGAACTTGGAGAAAGCCGGGATGAAAACAATCCCGGCAATACGCATTTCACCAATATTCCTGACCGCTATTTCTTGTTTTTTCCGAAAAAGGCAGTGGAACAGACCGCACTGAATATCTTTGGCGGCTTTATGGATGGCAATACTTTGCCTGACGGGTATTTTTGCGGTTCCAATGGCTATTATATAGATATGGAAGCCACAGAGAAAGACAGGTTCATGATGCATGAGGGCGATATCTGGCTGCCAAGCTACGCGGAAATAAGCTCCGCGCACAGGGAAGCCAACGGAACCTGCATCATCAATGGCAGGCTGCGCCGGTTCAAAATGCTGGATGATTCCGCGGAGCGGGAAGAAATTCTCTGGGCAGCGGCGACCTTCATGGCGCGCTTTTCCCCCACCGAGAACGGCTGGAAGCTCGAAGCCTTCGTCATTACAGAAGAAGCCATGGGCTAATGGACGGCGCAAAGATATTCCTGTCAGGGAGAAGCCGCTTAATCCCTGCTTCAGGAACAGCCAGTTTACTGATGTTTGAAAAAATTGCTCAGGCGGGGAACAGGCATACCGTTTCGGCGTGCGCGAGTCCCTTTGTCAAACATTTCTGAGAAGCCCCTTCCCGAGAGGAAGGTTCTCCCGTAACCGAACCGGATAATCCCATTGAGGGCGTTACGCTGTCGGACAGTTTTTCGGGCTGTTCATGCGGGTACGCCCTCTTATAGTTATGTGCTCTGGCATCAGGGGGCGTACCTCTGACAACAGTAAAGCGGGAAATGCGCGTTGGGGAAAGCCTGCCGCACGCGGATGAAGATCTTTGAGGTTGATTATATTTATATAATAAAATTAATTAGTTATCTTATTATTTTGGAGTTTTTCATCTTTGAGATGATGCCTTTCAAGGGGAATCCTTCTTCATTTTCTGAATGAAAAAACAAATTTTACTCCGCGGGATGATTACAGACGCCGTGCTTCTGTCTACGCTGACCTTGAAATGCTGCCAGTATGCGGGCTTTCATGTCAGGGCGAAATTTTTTGGAGAGGGGGCGCATATGAAAAAGCGGGGGATGATGGGAAAGTGGAGTTTGCCGCTGGCTTTTTTGGGCATGCTCCTCCTGCTGCAGGGCTGCTCAGTCAGGCCGCTTCCCCAGCGGGACTCCGGCGAAGGCCTTGAACTGACGGTTCTGCACACCAACGATATCCATTCACACATCGCGGGTGTGGACAAATACGGAAACGCCTGCTTTGAGGAACCCGGCTGCCGGGGAGGCATGGGGCGCATCGCGGCCGCCATACGATCCGCCAAGACGAAAAACGATAATGTCATTGCGCTGGACGCGGGCGATCAGTTTCAGGGAACGCTGTTTTACAGCGTGAACAAGTGGCCCATGCTCGCTGAAGTTGACGCGCATATGCCCTATGACGCCATGACGTTGGGAAACCATGAATTTGATGAAGGCTGCGCGGATGCCGGGGCTTTCACCAGAAGCGTGCCCTTTCCGGTTTTGGCGGCCAATCTGGCCCCGAAACAGGAATGCCCGATGCGGCATGGCCGGACAAAACCCTATATCATTCGGAGGATACGAGGGGTTCCGGTGGGCATTATAGGCATTGCCAATGATGAAGTTGTGGAACTGGCGGCCGCCTGTCCGTTCACCGGCTTTGAAAAGGCGGAAAACGCTTTGTCGCGGGCGGTAAAGGAACTGGAAGGGCAGGGCGTGCGCCACATCATAGCGCTCACCCATCTCGGCTTGCCGGAAGATCGCCGTCTGGCCCGCGCCGTGGAAGGCATTGACGTGATTGTGGGCGGGCATACGCACAGTTTTCTGGGGCCCGGCTCCGAAGAAGGGCCGTACCCGATTGTGGAGCGCTCGCCGGAGGGAAACCCCGTTCTTGTGGTCACGGCAAAGCGGGCCGCCGTGTATCTTGGCGAACTGCATGTCGCGTTCGATACGTCCGGCGTTCCTGTGCGCTGGAGCGGCGGCCCCGTGGAACTTGCGCCTGACGCGCCGTCTGATCCCCGGATAAGCCCCTTGATTGCAAAATTTGCAGGCACGCTTGAGGAATATCGTCGCAGTGTTGTGGGCAGTCATAATCTCAGCCTGCCGGATGGGATGGATGCGTGCCGCGCAGGAGAGTGCCTGGGCGGCATGGTCATGGCAGACGCCATGCTGGCGTATGGCCGTCCCTATGGGGCCGCCATTGCCCTGTGCAACGGCGGTGGAATACGAGCCGCCCTCCCGGCGGGCAAGATAACGCGCGGCGATTTGCTGAGCATGCTGCCCTTTGGCGGCTCTGTGGTCGTGCGCAAGCTTGACGGCAAGCAAGTTCTGGAAGCGCTGGAACATGGCGTTTCGCAGGAAGGCGCCAAAGGCCCCAGGCTGCTTCAGGCGGCGGGCCTGCGTTATGTGGTGAACCCGGCGGGCCGCCCCGGTGGGCGGGTCAAGGAAGTCATGGTTGCGGATGCAATGGGAAAGAGCAGGCCCCTTGACGCGTCGGCTTCCTATCTCGTTGTTCTGCCTGATTTTCTGGCGCGCGGTGGGGATGGATACGCCATGTTTGCGAAAAGCGCCGTCGTTCCGTCCCCGGAACCGCTGGATGTTGATATTGTGGAATCCTGGATACGAAAGCATTCTCCGCTTCCCATGCCGGAAACAGGACGTATTGTGTACCGATGAACAAGGAGGGATATGCCGACTGTTTTACCCATTCAACAGGAATGCTCGTAAATAAAAAGGAGACGTCATTATGGCCGATAACTACACGGAAGTAACGAATACAAGCTGGTTTTCGCGTCTTGGAAATTCCTTTGGGGGGATAGGCGCGGGCATTGTTCTGATCGCTCTTGCCACTTTTCTGCTGTACTGGAATGAGGGGCGCGCCGTACGCACGGGCGACGCCATTGCCGAAGCGCAGATGCAAACAGTGGAGCTTCCCGGCGTCGGCGCGCTTGATCCTTCCTATGACGGCAAACTTGTTCATGCAACGGGGCGCGCTGTCACGGAAGATTCCCTCACCGACTCCATGTTCGGCATAACGGCGAAAGCCATCAGGCTGCGCCGCAAGGTGGAATATTACCAGTGGGTGGAAAGCTCCAAGCAGGAAACGCGCAAGAAGCTTGGCGGCGGTGAGGAAACCGTCACCACTTACAGCTACCAGATGAAGTGGGTGGGGCAGCCGGTTGACTCGCAGAGTTTCAAGCGGGTGGAGGGCCATGAAAACATGACCCGCATTCAGGCGGAAAACGAGGATCAGTATGCCGCGAACGTCACGTTCGGGGCATACAGGCTGCCGGATTTCCTCATCCGGTCCATCAGCGGGGAAAAGGCGATCACCCCCAATCTCAATGATGATCAGCGGTCGGAAATTCAAAAGGCCTTCTTTTCCAGAGCGCCCATACCCGACACGGTGAATGAGGCTCCTGAAAGCGGTGTGGAAAAAGTGACGCGCGGCCCGAACAGCATGGTTCATAACCAGGGCAATTTCCTTTACATCGGGCGTCGCCCCAACAGTCCGCAGGTCGGAGATGTCCGTATTTCCTTTTTTGAAGTGCCGCCGGCGGAAGTGTCCATCATCGCCAAAATCAGCGGCGATACCTTTGCGCCTTTCCGCGCTTCCAATGGCGAAAGGTTTTACAAGCTGGGCATGGGCGCGCAGGAACAGGCCGTCATGTTTGACGATGCCAAAAGTTCCAACAGTATTATGACCTGGATACTGCGCATCGCGGGCATCCTGTTGTGCGTTGCTGGCATACGGATGATCGTGGCGCCTCTTCAGGTCATTGCCGATGTGATCCCTCTGTTGGGCAGCATCGTGGGGGCGGGCGCCGGCCTGGTAGCGATGCTTCTTGGCTGCGCCTGGTCTTTTGTCGTCATCGCCATCGCATGGATTCGTTTCCGGCCTCTGCTCGGCGCATGTCTGCTTGGAGCGGCTGTGGCCCTGATCTGTTTCCTTTTTGTCCGGGGAAGGAGGCGCAAGGCTTCCGCTTCCGTCCAGGCATGAAACCATTAACAGGGAGTATGAACATGAAATCAGTAGTATCCATCTGTTTCCTGGCAGGCGTCTTGCTTTTGGGGACGGCGTCCGGCTCTTTCGCCCAGAAATACACGGTCTACTGCACCAACGGCAAGACAGAGGTTGATACCCGCACGCCACAGCAAATGAAATCGGCCAGGGGGGGCAACACATATGTGCTTGCCACCTTTGATTATAAGCTTGACGCAGACAAGTTTGCAAAGAAGCTGAATGGCCAGTGCCCCAAAAAATAGCCGTGTTATTGTCAAATTTCCATCAATTTGATCTGTCAGGAGAAGCGTGATGTATGGAAAAATAATACCAATGGCGCTTATCGCGTTTGGTCTCATGTTTGGTCAGGCGAACGCGGCGCCGTCTGTCAAGGTTTCGGGCAACAATGTTCAGATCAAGGAAGGCGTGGCGGACGCAGATGTTGCGCAGCTCCAGTCCGTCAAGAATGCGGCGACTGTGAAAGCCGAAAAAATCACGGACGCGGATCTGGAGAAAATCTGTTCGGCCATGCCCACCATGACGAAGCTTGAAATTTCTGACAGCAAGGCGCTGACGAATATAGCGCCCATAGCCGGACTTTCCCATCTGAAAGGCCTGAAAATAGGGGCCAAGCAGGTTAAGGACTTTAGCCCTCTGGCCAAGTTGACAAACCTGGAAAGCATAGATGTGAGCTCCGACGCCATGGGGCCTGATCTCACGTGGTTGAGCGGATTCACGAATCTGAAGACCCTCAGGGTATATGGCGGCAGCAATCTGACGTCGTTCAAGGGGCTTCCCGCGCTTGCCTCTCTTTCCAGCATCAGGCTTGGCGGGGCCTCACCCGCGGATTTGTCTCCGCTGCTGGGCATGACCGGTCTGAAGACGGTGGATCTCACCGGGTGCACCATTGCCGATCTGACGCCTTTGACGAAGCTGCCCAAAATGGAAGACCTCAATCTGTACGGCGCGCGCGTCAAGGATTTTTCGCCTCTTGCCGGCTGCCCCGCTCTGAAAAAACTCACCTACTATGCCGTGGAGGATGCGGATTTCAGCACGCTGGGCAAACTGACCCAGGTGGTGGAGCTCAAGGGCGGGCTGACCAAGCTGGATAACATCTCCTGGGTCGCGGAGCTGCCCAATCTGAAGAAATTCGACGTTTTCGCCGAATATGTGACGGATTACAGCCCGCTGACCAAAACCACCATTGAATCGTTCCAGATATGGAACATGCGGGCGCCGGTCGGCGATCTCGCCTCCGTGGGCCAGATGAAGTCGTTAAAGGAGCTGAAGCTGTGGAGCGCGGATGGCGCCACCAACTCCGCGAGCCTGAGTGGCCTTGGGAATCTGGAAAAGTTCACCATCACCACCGACTACAACAAGAAAAGCGGCGAACCCTTTGACTTTGCGGCTGCCTCCGGCTGGTCGAAGGTTAAGGAAATTGATGTGACCGGCGCCAAACTTGTCCATACCGACGGCCTGGCTTCGGCGGCCGCGCTGCAAAAGCTCACGCTGTCCAGGATCAAGGGGGATGAGCCGATCAGCCTGAAATTTGCGGGCAAGCTTGGAGCGCTGAAGACGCTCAGCCTTACGGAATGCAAAGTGAGCGACATGGATGCTCTTGCCTCGTGCGGCAGTCTGGAAACGGTCACGCTCAGCAAGGTGGAAGGCGTGAGCAGCCTCGCGGCTCTGAAGAAGCTGCCCTCTCTCAAGCGGCTTAACATCAGCAAGGGCGCCTTTGCCGACACCGAGCTGGAAGGCTTTGCCTCCGGCGTGAAGATCACCCAGCGCTAGCGCGTTTCACACCGGAACCGGAGGTTTTCTCCGGTTCCGGTGATAATACTGTTCCTCAGGAGCTGTTATGATAGTTGCAGCCGTTATTGTGGGCATAGTGGTCATCATCGGCCTTTACCTGATGGTCTTTTATAACGGACTTGTCAGGGGAAGAAACCTGGTGGAAGAAGCCTGGAGCGGCATCAGCGTGCAGCTCAAGCGCCGGCATGATCTTATTCCCGCTCTTGTCAATACCGTCAAGGGTTATGCCGCGCATGAAAAGGAGGTTCTTCGCCAGATTACCGAGGCCAGGGCGCAGGCCGTACATGCCTCGCCCGGCAATGTGGAAGCGGTGATGAAGGCCGAAAACGGCCTCAGCCAGGCGCTTCGCTCTCTTTTCGCCGTTGCGGAAAATTACCCCCAGCTCAATGCCAGTGAAAACTTCCTGCAGCTTCAGGAGCAACTGGCGACGCTGGAAGATGAGATTCAGATGGCTCGCCGTTACTATAACGGCACGGCCAGAGATCAGAACGACCGCGTTCTTCAGTTCCCCGGAAATCTGATTGCGGGAAATTTTGGCTTCAGCAAGGTAACATTTTTTGAACTGGATGATGAATCGGAACGCGCTGTTCCCCAAGTGAATTTTTAGGTATGCCGCGTTCACTTCACATCTGTTTTGCATGCCTGGCGAATCCGTTTCTGATGGCAGGGCATGCTGCGGCCACACCCCCCATAGATGTTTTGCAGTTCAACGCGCGCATTGCCAGCAGCGATGAGGATGCCATACGCGTTGTTGAGGATATTCTCATCAATGCCCCCACCTCCGGCACGAACAGGGGCTTCTTTCGGGATATTCCCGTCAAGTCCTCTTCTGTTTTTTAATGACCCCGACGCCGGCGCCGGCATGGTCGGCGGGTTGACCAGAAACGGCGTTGACTCCCGCTGGGGAGAGGCCAGAAAAGAAAAGGACAACTGCTGGGCAGGCCGTGATTTTCGTATCCGCATAACAGAGAATCGCTAACATTGGCATGTTGACATATGCTGTGGATAGGAAATGAAATTTTCTATCCACAGCAGCATATTCTCGCCAGTATTATGGAGAACAAGCCATGCGAAGAATGTTTATGATTTGTTGTTCCGTAACAGTATTGTTTTTTTTGCCCGTATTTTCTTGGGGAGCGGACAGGGAAGAGCTTGCTCCGGGGTATGACCGCTGCATGGAATCCGCAACTGGCGCTTCTGACATGCTTCAGTGCGGCAAGAATGCGTATCTTTACTGGGAAGAAAAACTTACGGAAAGCTATAAAAATTTGTGGGCGATCTGCAATGCCCTGGAAGGCCATTCATCTGAACAATGCCGGGAACATATCGCAAAAATAGAGAAAAGCGGTCAGGAATATCGCGAACAGGGAATGGATTTGATCCATCTGTTCTATGGCGAGGGCGATGACGTTCAGATGGCGCGGCTGGAGGCCCAGCGATTTAATATCGTGGCCGCTCAAAAACAGGCCAGCGCCATGGGCTCTCTGGCCTGTCCGGCATTGGATAATGCGCGGGCCATATTCGAGCGGCAGACGCTTTTGTGGGAACGCGGCATCGTGAAAAACTTTGATGTTCTGAGTGATGATATCCTGGATTCCGCGGTTTTGGGCGTGTACAACACGGGCGTCACACCGCTGGATGCCGGCTGTTATCTGCGCCGGGATGCCAATCCTGAGCTTTTCAAGGCCTCCAAACAAAATTTTGATTTGGCCCTGCACGCTGCCACCGCCGCTGACATTGCCACCTATTTTTTCGGGCGGCCAGCGCCGTTGCGCAACGTTACCGGGGAATATCTTTATGGCAATCAGGCCGATGGGCCGGTTATGTGCAGAGGAAAGATGACGGGGGTAAGCGCGGCGGCAAGCGGTATCGCCGTGCGGGGAGCCATTTTTTGCATGGAGGACCCTGTTTCGGAAAAAGAAACGCGCAATGCGGATATGGAAATACTGCTGGAAAAGAATGCGAAGGCTCCCCTTGGCTGGATCGTACACTCTGTTCATACCCATCCGGCCGGGGAATGAACGCGAAGCGGGTTTGCCATCAGTCTGAAAAACAGCTGATTTATTCACAGAATAAATCAGCTGTTCCTTAACCGGGGCTATATAAATTTAATCTTTCACAATTTTTTTGATTTTGATAAATTGTCTGTAATTTCAAAGATCAACTTTTAAATCGCCAGTTATTGTGCATCTTGAGCCTTCAGGGCATATGCTTAATATCCTTTTATAAATATATTCATTTCCTTCATATTCGTTTTGAATGCTATGAACAAATGTTATTGTATCAGAACTATCATTGATAGATAATAAATAATAGTCAGATTGTGTTCCAAAGTGTTCTATTTTGCATTTAATATAGCCTGTCATCTCAACATTTTTATAAAGTTTTATGCCAGTATCAGGGGTAGAAACAGCCCTGCTATTTGAATTGGTGATTTGTTTTGTTTCTTTAACGATATTTTTAATATTAACAAATTTTATAAAAGATTGCCGTTCTCTGGTTTCCAGATTGCCTGTAATGGTACAGCGGGAACCGGCGGGGCAGATTTTTAATATTTTTTCATAGTTCTCTTTGTTCTTATCGCTATCAGCAATAATATCCACAAGCTCTACCTGCTGTGTGTTGTCTGTAAGAGATAAACGATAAAATTCTGATCTATTATTATATTTTTCAGTTCGCATTTGATATAACCAGTTAAACTGATATTATCGTAATAATGTATATCATAATTGGGTACAGCACAGGCAATTTGTGGTAGAAAACAAAATATGGACAGCAAAAACAAATTTATAACAAAATAATTAATTTTTTTCATGTTAATTTTCTCATTTTTAAAAGAAGGTCTCAATTAAAAATTGTTCGAAATTTTCATTTTTTTGCAGTCATGCTCCCCTGTTTTGCGGGGGGCATGACTGCATGCCTAATATGCGTTGTCATAATCCGCATCATGGCTGTGTTCCGCGCGCGCGTCGCGTGGCGCGCGCACATCCAGATAGGTATCCGCGTTATTGATGACGTACCAGAGGCCGTCCTCATACTGCTTGACCCAGACTACGCGCTGCCTGTCCGAGCCTGACGAAATCAAAAATATCCGCATATAGTCCATTTCTTGAGATCGCTTGGTGAAGGCCAGCTGATAGTTCTGCGGCGACATACTGTATCCGTTTTCTGGGCTTGTGCCGGCGGCAAAGCTTCTGAAAATATAGTGAAATGAGGGATCCTTCATGCGCCCTATAAAGGTGACGTAGCGCCGGTTGTTTTCCAGGTTGACATCGGAATGCATGATATAGCGCAGCATTTTTGAAGCTTCCGCCCGGCGTTGCGGCTCAAGATAGCAGAAAACCGCGTCAAAATACATTTTGACAGCCCCTTCCGGGCTTGTGGCGGCGGACTTGCAGCGCGATTTGAACTCGGAAAAGGTTTGCGGAAGCCCTGTGGGAAAGTTCTGAGAAAGTCTTGCCGTGGATGATGCGGATGTTGCCGCTTCACTCAAAAGCGTCCGCCCAAGATCATAGAGTTGTGATGAACCCGAAGGATAGCGTGTATTTGATGGCACACACGCGGCAACCGGCAACAGGGAAAGCAGGGCGGTGCAGGTGAAGAGACGTCTTTTCATGCGGTTGTTCCTCCCATGACAAGTTTGATTTTCCGGTGTGGATGAAGGGGATGGAGCGTCGTATATGGGTGTTTTTCTAGCACAGACGCGTCTTCCACAGCATCATTCCGGTAATGAATTGTTTGAAAATCATCCCGAAGATGATGCCAGCGACAGGCCGCTTCAGCTACAAATGTCAGTGCATGCCGTCAGCCATGGCGTGACGGGAAGGCGAAAGAATGGCCGGGCATGCGCGCTCGGACGAGTCGCGGCATTTCTGTCGGGCATGTCGCTCTATGGCGGGGGATGAATTCATCATGGCCGGAAAAGCCATGGTGCAACGCGGCACTTTTCTGATTCAAGGAGGGAGGTCTATGGCTGCGCACTGGATGAAACGACTGATGGCCGGGTGTCTGGCGGGCATGATTTTTCTGTTTTCGGCGGGCGCTGGCGCTGCCGAGCGGAAAGAAAAAGTCATTCTTGATACCGATATGGTGGAAATGTTTGATGACGGCGTCGCTCTGCTTATGCTGGCGAAGTCGCCCAAGGTTGATTTGCTGGGGGTAACCTGCGTCACCGGCAACAGCTGGATGCAGGAAGGCGTTGCCTGTTCCCTCCGCCAGATGGAGCTGGCCGGCCTGAAGCATATCCCGGTTTATGAGGGAATGCGCTACCCCATTCGTCCGAATCGGCATACGCTGTTCGCCCTGGAGCGCCGGCAGTTCGGCATGGGACATGACGCGTGGCTCGGTTCGCTCAATCTTCCCGAACCCGCTTCATGGGAGGCGGCCTACCGCAAGCTGTACAAGGACGAACCCGCGCTCAGGCCCGCCGCGCAGCACGCGGTCAATTTCATTATTGATACGGTCAGGGCCAATCCCAACGAAGTCACCATCGCCGCCATTGGCCCGTGCAGCAATCTGGCCGCCGCCATACGCATGGCTCCGGACATCATACCGCTCATCAAACGTGTGATCTACATGGGCGGTTCTTTCTTTCAGCAGGGCAATGTGACCCCCTCCGCCGAGTTCAACTGGTGGATTGACCCCGAAGCGGCCCAAATCATGGTGCGGGCTCCCATCAGGGAGCAGATCGTTTTTGGTCTTGACGTCTGCGAGAAAGTGGTCTTTCGCAAGGCGCATTACGACCGGCTGCTGCGCAGCATCGGCGACAACAGCCTGTCCTCCATGCTGCGCGGCACCTTTGTCGGGCAGAGTTTTGAAAAGAACGCCGCATTCACGCATTTTGTCTGGGACGTTCTGGTTGCCGCGGCCATCATTGAGCCCGACATTATCACGGCAGAGCGCGCCTGCGCCATTGATGTGAATACCCAGTACGGGCTTTCCTACGGACAGTCCCTGGCCTACCCCAAAACCGCGCCCGAAGGTTGCCAGAAGGCGAGAATTGTCATGAGCGTCGATTCGGAACGCTTCTGGAATATGGTCAATGACAGGCAGTACTGGACAGTTCCGCAGAAGTAGGGGCGGCACGGCGCAAAATTTTTCGCCGTGCCGGCGGGGGCATATGACAACTGGGGGATGGCCCGCCTGAGCGGCGGGCCATCCAGGCTCAAGGGAAAATCTGATGACGCCCGATCCTTCCCGTCTCATCAATATGCTCAAAGGCTCGCGGGGCGTTACGCGCGGAGGCGGAACTTACACGAATTGGAGTTGTGAATGATGAGCTTGATAGTGTCCGCGTTGTTGTCCCTGTTCATTCCTTCCCAGGCATTGGCGGCGGCAGGCGAGGCCCCTTCCGCCGCGCCCGCCATAAGCTATTTTCAGTACTGGGTGAAATATGGAGACAAGGCCGCCCGCCCTGCTGAATACAGGGAACTCTCCTTTGAGCTGACGCGCAGCAGCATGAGTGTTTTTGTCCCTGCCCCCGGCGTCAACTTCTGCGGCCCTGTCGACAAATCCGTACACGAAGAGCTTTCGTTACTGGTAGCAGGGCTGGATTTGCGGGACTGGAAAGGCGTTCTCCCTGAAAACTCGTCCAAGGATGTCTTTGACCTGCTTCGTGAGAATGACGGAACAAAGTGCGTCTGGGCGTTGAGACTTGTTTTTATGGACGATCCCCGGGGAAATACCCCGGCACGCATCAGATTGTCCGGCATGGATGACGGTCGCAGCCCCAAACGGCTGCGGGCCGAAGCCGCACTGACGCGTTTTTTTGCCGCGCAAGGCGAATTGGCTCGGGCTGCAACTCCGCGCCTGATTGAGAATGTGGAATACCGCGCAGGGTCGGGAAAAAACGGGGTCCGGTATGGCCTTTATGCCCAAGACGGCAGGGTCATCCTGAATCGCACGCGACAGGGCGAACGGATATCGGAATACGTCAATGTGGGCGTCCTCTCCCGTCTTGATGCGTTGATACAAAACTATGAACTGGACAAGTGGCATGGCTTCAAAGGAGCGAATTTTGATTCGCGTGTGGCATCCGCCTTCGATGCGCGGCTGAAATTTGATACGCTGCAGGAGATCAACGCCAGAGGCAATACAGACCGGACGGGAGGGACGCCGCCGCATTTCGCCGAGGTGGACGCCGCGTTGCGCAAATTGCTGGACGATGCCCTTGGGGGCGATGCCGCTGGAACGCCCAATACCGAAAATCTGGGCAATCTGCGGGAATTTTCCTTTTCCACAGGCGAAATGTCAGCGGATTCGATGTTCAGCTATGAAATATATCGTCGGCGGGATGCCGCAGGGCCGCGCATGGTTCTGCGCCGCAAGCGCGGCATAGGTGGGGAACCGAAAGAGGCCATTCTGGACAAATCTTCCCTGGATGGCCTGGAAGCGTGTATCCGGGAACTGAATCTGTCGGCCTGGAACGGATTTCGGGGCAAGGCCAGATTCGTGCTTGACGGCGGGAGCTTCGGTCTGCGCATTGGCTATGCGGACGGCACGGTCATAGAGGCTTCCGGATCGAATGCCTTTCCGCCGGAATATGGCAAACGCACGGAAGCCCTTTTCCTGTATCTGGACGGGCTGCTTGACCAGCCCGGCAGCGTGGAGCCGCGATGAGGGGCGGATTGCTGCGGCTGAAGGAAGGAGAGCTGATGAAAAAAACAATAGCGTTTTGCGCCTGCTGTTTGGGCCATGCAGACGCCGTTGTGCGCCTATGCCTCCCCGGAAAGCGTATGTTCCGGGAGACTTGTGGAAAGTGGAGTCAGGGCGTGTACACACTGAGGCGGGATTAGCGCGAATTGGAGTTGTGAATGATGAGGTTGATACTATCAGCGTTGCTGACGTTGCTCACTCCTTCCCTGGCATTGGCCGCGGAAGGCGAGGCCGCTCCCGCCGCGCCCGCCATACGCTATTTTCAATACTGGGTGGAATATGGGGACAAGGCCGCCCGCCCGGGGGAATATCAGTCGTTCTCCGTTGAACTGAGTAGCGGCAGGCTGAACGTGTTTGGCCCCGCACGCGGCGTCAAGTTTGGCGGCCCTGTCGATGAATCCGTCTTACGGGAGCTTTCGACGCTGGTGGCCGGTCTGGATTTGCGCGGCTGGGAAGGCGCCCTCCCTGAAAACGCATCCAAGGATGCCTTTGATTTGCGCCGTGAGCATGGCGAAAAAAACTGTGTCTGGATGATGACAATCGTTTTCAGGGAAGACGAGTCGGGGAATGCCCCCGAAAGACTCAAATTGGCCGGCATGGATGACGGCCGCGCTTCCAAACGCTTGCAGGCCGAAGCCGCCCTGACGCATTTTTTTGTCGCGCAGGCCGAGCGGGCCCGGGCCGTGACTCCGCGCCATATCAAGCAGATGGGATACAGTGCAATGTCGGGAGAAAACGCTATATGGTATGGACTTTCCGCCGATGAAGGCAAGATCAGGCTGCAGCGTAGTCTGTGGAGAGCGCAAGGCGAATGCATGTCCGAATCGGAATACGTCAATGTGGACATCCTCTCCCGCCTTGATGCGTTGATAGAAAACTATGAACTGGACAAGTGGCATGGCTTCAAAGGAGCGAATTTTGATTCGCGTGTGGCATCAGCTTTCAATATGCAGTTGGAATTTGATACGCTGCAGGAGATTAACGCCAGCGGCAATACGGATAGATCGGGAGGGACGCCGCCGCACTTTGCCGAGGTGGACGCCGCGTTGCGCAAATTGCTGGACGATGCCCTTGGGGGCGATGCCGCTGGAACGCACGATGCCGAAAATCTGGGCCCCATACGGGAATTTTCTTTTTCCACAGGCGGCATGTCAATGGATTCTTTTATCCGCTACGAAATATACCGCCGACGGGATGCCGGGGGGCCGCGCATGGTTCTGCGCCGCCAGCGAGGCGTGCACGGGGAACCGGAAGAGGCCATTCTGGACAAATCCACCCTCGAGGACCTGGCGGCGTTTATTCGGGAGCTGAATCTGTCGGCCTGGAATGGATTCAACAGAAGCGCCAGAGATGTGCTGGATGGCGCAGGGTTCGGGCTGCGCATTGGCTATGCGGACGGCATGGTCATAGAGGCTTCCGGAAATAATGCCTGGCCTTCGGAATATGGCAAACGCACGAAAGCTCTCTTCCAGTATCTGGATGGATTGCTTGAGCCGAAGGCACGGTGGAAAAAGGGATCGGGTTCCCTGTGACGGCAGACAGAACGGTCGGATCGTTGCGGCTGAAGGAAGGAGCGCTGATGAAAAAAACGATAGCATGTTGTGCCCTGCTGCTTTGGGCCATGCAGGCGCCGTTGTGCGCCCAGGCCTCCCCGGAGGCGGAAGAGGCGAAAGCAGGAACCGATCAGGGGGAGGGAGAACTGTCCTTGCAGGAACTCAAGGGCGGCCTGCAGGAAGCTTTCGGCGGCATGGTGGGCGTCATGGGCGCCATCATGGGCGGGCTTTCTTCCGGCTTGCGGGAAGGAGCGAAGGATGCCCAGGCCCAACTGGACGGGGCGGACGGCGTGACGCTGATTCGGAATGCGGAGGAACTGGCCAGCGCTGTCAACGTCAGCGTCCTGTCCGCGGAAAAGCAGGCGGAGAAAAGCTGGCGCATTTTTCTGGCGTTCAGGAATCAGCGTGATTTTCCCGTGCGCCTGACCGGTCTTACCCAGAAGCAGAATGTGCTGCTGCAGGATGCGGAAGGCTTTGTTTACGAGCCCGCCGCCGGAGAGAACGCGCAGAGAGTGATAACCATTCCGGCTCAGGCCGCGGTTAAGGTTCCGTTTGATTTTGCGCGGGTTGACGCTGTGCCTCGTTCCATACGCCTGTATGGAAAAGATATACCTTTTCCTGAAGGGCTGTGAGCGTGTGCGGGAGAGAGGCAAACGCCACCGCCGAAAAATTTTTCCACTGGCGCGGGGAAGATAGTTTCACGCTTTCCCGCCGGATGACGCGACAGCGGCGCGAAGCTGTGGCAAGGGAGGGAGCATGCCTTCATTCTGGAAGATCATTGTTGCTGTTTTGATGGTTCTTGGCTGGGCGGCTGTTGCTCAGGCCGTTCCCGTTGTTCATCTGCAACCGGCTGCCCCTTCCGATGTCGCCTGCGACGGGGCTGTGGATGAAGCCGCCATGCTGAACACGGTTCAGCGCTGGATCAGGGAATGCAATACCGAACTGTCCGCCATTGGCAATAGCGATGAAAAACAAATCATACAGTCTTTGCTGGACATGGATGAGAGGCCTCTGGCCGCGCTGTGGAACTCTAATGTCAAGGCGGAAATAGAAACGCTTGTGGAGCCTGTGCTGGAACGTTGGCTCAATGTCAGGACAAGGGGAAAGAATCCCGCCGACCAAAAGGTTTTGGCCATGCTCGGTCATTTCGGTTTTATTCCCGACAGTGACGAAGGCGTGGCATATCTGCGCTTGAACTATGCCTTTTTTTACAAGCGCGTTCACTTCAGCCCGGAAGGCAGGGCTTTTGTGGATGTGCTTGTTTCCCAGCCGCTTTGCAAAGAGGAGTTGGGCGGTGAGGATTACTATATGGTTTGGTCTCAGAGCCATATGGCTGACTGGGCTGTCCAACTGGAGCATTTTCTGCGCGGCAATGCGGGAAGCCCGTATGCGCCTGATGCCCTGAAACGCTATCGGGCCATCATGAACCTTATGTTATTCCAGAATCTTCCCCCTCGCGGACAGGATGGAGTCATGGACCGGTGGGATTGGTGGAAGACGGAGATGCTGGGAGATATCGTAAAAACACATCGCGGTACGCTGACGGGAAGTCTGGTCGAGGAATTTATTGCCGGCGTTGACGCCAATGGCCGGAAAGAACCCAAAGACCTGAAGCCGCGCCTTGCCGCCCGCATCAATGCCGCCTTGGCGCCGGGAAAGGTCGAAAAGGCGGCGGAACAGAACGCCGCCGCAAGGGTTCGGTATTATGAAGGCAAAGGGTCCATCAACGGCAGGATTCCTGTTGCCGTCTGGTTTGACAGCAAAGATGGGCTTGTCTCCGGGGAAATCGTCTATACCAAAACGAAAGCCCGGACCCCCATCCGCCTTCTCGGCCGGAGAGAGAAGGACGGTTCCTACCGTCTGTTTGAAATGCTGCCCAATGGGAATATTGCCGGCACTATTACAGGCGTTCTTGTCAATGGCGTTCTGTCGGGAACATGGATCGGTCGCCCGAAGATCATAGTAAAAAATGAAGCCGATTATCAGTATGAAGAGGGTAAAAAGTATTCTATTACTGTCAGTGCTGTTGAAAGAACGCATGCGCCCTATACATGGGAATTTGAAGCTGGTAAAGCCTCTGGAATATATGCGTACAGCCGTGGCGATAACTGCGATAGCGGCACGGTTAATTTGCGGATTAATACTGACGGAACGGTTCGTTATCGGATTATAGGGCTTACCGGAGAGCCATTCTACAGAACAGCCTGTTTTCCTGAAGATGCCCTGTCCGATGAAACCGCCGCGGCAAAACTTAATGGCAATCGCATTCTCATTGAAGAAGATAAGGATTGTGCCATAGAATTGCTGTTGTACAGCGATTTTCTTGTTTCCCGATATGTCGACGGCAGGGACTGCCGGTTCCGTGTGGGAAACGGAGCGACCGCGGAAGGCGTGTTTCTCAGGAAACATTGAAACGCTCCGCGGCGCAATCTTATGAGGGGCCGGGGGATGAGCTTCCCCCGGCCCCCGATTCAGTCTGACCATGCGCTCCGTTTCGCGGCGCTTGCGCCGCTTCTGCCTATAAGCCCTTGAAATACACGTCCACATAGTCAACAACATGAGATTGACAGTTCGCCATTTCCTGAAGACGCCAGTATTTGCGGTTTTTCGTTACTTTGAAGGTAAATGTTCCATTGCGGGGACAAATTTCTCCTCCATAGATATAGCTTACTCGGGTGACTAGTTCTCCTGTGACTAAAAAAGTTTTGTCGTCAATAACTTCTACATCGCCATTCAGTGTCACATAGTCGTCTTTGTATTTCTGCTTTGCATCAATGCGCAGCATGCCGTCTTTGCTGGAAACTGTTGCTGTTCCCATAGGACCTTCTATCCATTGCAAAGAAAACATGTGTTTGCCAAGCAGTTTTTTTTCTGCTGCTGTTGTTTTGGGAACAAAGAGCTTGTTCAGATTTTCTGAAATTGCCTTTTGAATTGCAGGGGAGAGCTTATTGCCGTTGGCTCTGACTTTTTCAATAAATTTTGTGATCAGAGCCGCTGTTGCCGTGCCTTGGTTTTCTTGAGCAACGTTTTGCAGTGCCTCCATCCAGTCTTCAGTCATTTTGCCATTGTTATGAGAAGGGAAAGCGGGCGTATTAGGTAAATCACTGAGCAGAATATAGTTTACAAACTCAAGGTAGCGTTTTTTGCCTTCACTGCTATAAAATTTGTCATTTGCTACTGTTTTCAGATACTTTTCCCACTCAATTGCCCATGTTCCCATTTCTTTTACTGAATGGCGACAGCCGCCGTCAGAGAACAGTATTTGCGGCTGTGTATCCAATAACAGAAGAAAATCAGTATAGGCACGAATATCAAGACTGATTTTTTTGCGCAAAAGAACTAAATCTGCCATGAGACAAGGGTAGCCCTCGATACTTTTCGGCATCAGTCCATACTTTGCCAGCACATTCATGATTTTTTGGTCATCGGCGCTCAATTTGTTTTCGGATCCGCCATATTGGCTTTCTTGCCAGCGTTCCAGGAGAGGCGTTACACTTCCTTCCACTTCGGCGCTGCCTGCAAAAGGTTTATCGTTAGTCCAGGTGATCACTTCTTTTGCCGCTTTGGCTGAATCCATTTCTGCATATTTGCCAAGGACAGCATTGCAGTTTTGCGCCCATTTGGTCAAGGCAGCTTTCAGTTTGGCTTCGTCTACAGCCCCGTTGCTGGCGAGATCAGCATCTTGCGGCATGGGTAAAAGGTGTACATGCTCCGATGTTGCTCCGGCTGTATCAGCTGCGGGAGCTTCGTCTCTTTTCAGGGCTGTTCCCATTTCATCCGCCACCTCCATCACGTCCGCGGCGCTGATGTACACCGGGTCGCCGGGGGTTCTGTAAGCGAGATGAGCATAGATCAAGCCTTCTCCGGGATATGTCTCAAGCTGCCACACGATGAGCCATTGCGGATCGGAATTTTCCTCTGGCGTTTTCTGCACAATCGAGCCCTTTTTGATGGTATCCAGCACTTTGGACCCCTTGTCAGGTTTCGAAAATACAGGGGTATCGCGGACAACCTGCCAATAGGTCCAATAGGTGGAATTGGCGGCGTGGGCCGTGCCCGCGCACAAGGCCATGGCTAAGGCGCAACATGCGGCAAGCCAGAATTTTTTCATGATATGCCTCCGTTTCTTAACATTGCTTGGATTTCGCCTGGGGAGAGGATTTCGACACCGCAAAAATATGTCACCTCCAGTTACGCGGCTCATAGCGAAAAAAACGGGACAAGGCGTCATTCCCATGATGATTTCCCTAAGGCGCATCGGAAAAAAAAGGAAAATTCATCCCCGGAATGAAGCGAATCTCTGCAATCTGTGGTAGACTTGGTTCCCGGAGTGGGGCTTCCGCGCCCCCCTGGTGAAGCGGCGATACGGTGGCGGAATGCGTTCCGCCGGTTTGCGGATGGCCCGGCATCGCGGCTTCCGGGGAGCACGCCTTCCCTTTGGAATATGGCAAATGCCGGAAAGCCCGCGTTCAGTATCGGGCTGGATTGTCGACCGGTTCCCGGCAGCGGGGCATCTGTGAAAGAGAGGCATTTTCTTCGCATCATACAGCATAAGGAGTCAAGAATGAGAAAAGAGCTGTTCATTGTCAGCCTGTTCTTTCTGGGGATTATCGGCTGGTGCGGAAATGCTGGCGCAAATTCGCAACGAGATGACAACAGAGCGAAAATGACCGCGTTCAGGGAAACCATATTCCTGCCAGGGAATACTGCTTCAATATGATGGAACTGAATATGACATCCGGGGGCATATACCAGCGGTCAACAGAATCATGGCATGTTCCACAGTTGGGAAATATATTGTTGTTGATGGTCATGTCGGACAGAGGACAGGCGTATAGCTTATTTTCAATACTGCAATAAAAAATTTGAAAAAGAGATTGACGGCACCAATCTCGTTTGGCGTGCTGGCGATATTAGCGCCGCCATCTATTCATCAGGTTCAGATATATGCGCCTATAATGGCGAAATTCTTGCCAGTATGGATTTACCGGGAAACGCCTTCATCAGGGATATTGATTTTGCAGATAATTATGCAGGGATTAAAGTCACTATTTTTGAGTTGCTAGATAAAACGCAAACTATTCTTGTGCCAATATATGACGGAGATAAATGATGTTATTAAATTATATTTGATACTGGATATAAGTACATAATAATTTTGTAGAAGGCAAGTTTAATATGATTTGGAGCCTTTTATGAAAAGATTGATGTGTACTCTTCCAGTCGGGGTATTTTGGGTGGCTACAATGCCAGTCTATGCGGCCTCCAGCAACGAGGCAGATCGCCAGATTTCCTTTGCCGAGCATTACCTGAAGGAATTTGAAAAGGAAGTTGCCCGACAGAAGGGCGGACAAAAAAACGTTATCGCTATCAGAAGGTTGCGCTGGAAAGAGTGCAGTCATTGGTGCGGTCTTATCCGGACAGCGCCAAGGTAAAGGCTATGCATGCGCGCGCTCGCACCGCGCTTATGAAAAGCTACGGCAATTAATGGAGGAGTTCGTGGATGGTCAGGCGCTCGACAAACAGTATCCTCAAAGAAATTGAAGAAGAACGGGAAAGACGGGCCGCGCTGACGCGCGACGATCTGGAGCGGGAATACGAGGCAGTGCGGCTGAGCGGGTATGATATTGGCCTTGTTCTAACGTTTCAGGCGCATCTGAAAGACAGCATGCAAATAGCGTATCACTATGAGGTGGTGCTGAAAGAATGGAAAAGGGAGGGGATGGACCCTGATGATTTCGAGCACAGTTTTGCGGCTCGGAGAAAAGAAGGGCGGGACTTTCTTTTTCCCCTTCTGGATGAAAGGGGAGAATTTGAGTCCGTTCATATTGCCTATTTGATTGCACAGAGTTTTTGCCGCGAAAAGTTCTGTGAGGAGGAGCCGGAGCGTGAAAGGTTGACACCGTATCTGCTCAGGTACGCCGCGCTTTCTGAGCCAGTATTGCGCCGGAAAGCCATTATTGCCTTGGGCTGGGTCTATGCGCCGGGCAGATTTCAGGAGGAACTGGCCTGTCTATGTGATCATTTGCTCAAAGATGAGGATGTCTTGTGCCGGGCATGGTCCGCGTCGGCGCTGATGCAGCTTTTTTTTCATGGCGCGCCGGCGGAGGCTATCAGGGAATGCGCTCTGCCGTCTTTACGACTGTGTCTGGAAAAGGAAAAGGACGATTTCGTCGTTGGCGTGGCAATCGAGAGCTTTCAGGAGCTGTGGGGCGTGAAGCTTCGGCTGAGTCAGGTCGCCGTTGAACGCCGGGATCATGACGTCATCGAAAAAGCGCGAAAGCGCGCGTTGAAATATGTGAACCGCAGTTTCGGTGTGGATAGACCCTGAAAATCCTGAAGAATAATCTCATGCCTGCAGAGTGGCCCTAGCAATGCGCTGCTGGTAGGGGGGCTGGTTGGGTTCCGCCACAATTACAATTATCCATCAAAAACAGCCTTTTTCGCGCTAACCACGTCACTGGGCGATTTTTGTCGGTCACGTACATGTCAATAAATTTGACATGTAATACATTGATATGATTTATGCAAAAATAAACTTGCAAAAAATACTCCGGCAATTACCCTAAGAAAATTGTGATATTACCGGGTGTCATTGGATGATATTGGATGATTGGTCGAATTGCTATTATTAATAATATTATATAGTCAATAAATACAATATGGGCGCTATTTTGTGCAAAAAACACAGGATAATTGTTTATTTATGTACATTACTTTATCTGTCTGTATCATTTATGCTATTAATGGTGGTGTAAGAGGTAACTTTGGAACTCTGCTAGAACCTATAGTTAGCAACAGCGAGCTTTCCTATGCAGATGTCAGTTTTGTCTTTGCAATAAGTCAGCTTATCTTCGGTCTGCTTCAACCAGTATTTGGCATTCTAGCTCTCAGAACATCCGAACGTTTTGTGTTGGTTTGCGGCTTCTGCTCATGGGTAGCGGCTTCCTACTCACGCCGTTTTGCCATGCCATGTGATCCTTGATGCTGTCTCTGGGGCTATTGCTACCGGCAGGCACAGCCGCCCTTTCCTTTGGTCTCTTACTCAGCATTGCGGCAGGACAGGTACCGCTATTTCCGGATTTCTCAATGCCAGCAGTGGGTTGGGCACCACGGTTCTTGCACCAGTTTTGCAGGGAATGCTTACCGTTGGCGGCATATTGGGGGCCATGTTTTTTTTTGGGAATACCCTCACTGATGCTGTTGCCACTTGCTTTCTGGCTGTGCCGCCACAAGACAAATTCACCCCGCATGGCTCCCGTTGTACGGGAATCTGGAAGAAGTATAATTTTTTCCGCACTGGGCCACCGCAACTATATTTTTCTGATACTTGCTTTTTTTACTTGCGGTTTTCATATGTCCATACTGGAAACGCATTTTTTCAATCAGCTTTTGACGTTTGGTTTCAGCCGTGAAACGGCTGCGATTTTATTTTCCGTGTATGGACTATTGACAATGGTTGGTTCTGCCCTTTCCGGGCTATTGTGTTGTCGTATTTCAATGAAAAATCTCCTTGGCAGCATCTACGCTGTGCGTATTATTTTGGCGATTATGCTCATTATTATGCCAAAAATGATGATCTTTATCATTACTTTTATCATTATTCTTGGGTTAACTAGTGATTCGACAGTTTCTCCGACAGCTGGTCTTATTCTTAAAGACTTTGGTGTTGCTAAACTCCCTACACTCTTTGGCCTAGCTTTTCTCACACATCAGATTGGATGCTTCAGTAGTGCATGGATTGGGGGAATACTTGTTAAAACTACAGGTGTATTTGAGTATCTCTGGCTATGTGATGC
Organism: Desulfovibrio sp. SGI.169; assembly: GCF_050313595.1. NCBI lineage: Bacteria > Pseudomonadati > Thermodesulfobacteriota > Desulfovibrionia > Desulfovibrionales > Desulfovibrionaceae > Desulfovibrio > Desulfovibrio sp. SGI.169. The sequence continues at coordinate 47,595 of NZ_JBNPLS010000006.1, forward strand.
AGTATTAAGCGCAATGGCATCTACAGTAAGCTACCTTGTTCGTGAAAAGTATTGAACACTCCACCGGCTTTAGCCGGTGGAGTGTTCAAACCCCGAAAAATGGGGTGTGTCCATGTACCTTCTCAAATTTGGTTGGACGACAAAATAACATTTTATTGAGTAATAACAATATGTTTTGTGTATATTTTGATGATATTCGACACTATGAGGCGTTGTACATGAGCACTCCCTCATATACTATTTTCGGGAATATTTACCTGATATATATCTATTACATGTCCTCCTGCTCCTTGGCGTCCCTGCGAAGTTGTCACGATTTTTTTCCCATCCGGGCTTACCGCCAGCCCAACGCCATATGGTGAAACAGCAATTTGATCGATTATTTTCCATTGCTCAAGATCAATCATGGATAATCTGGAATCAAGATTACTGACAGCATAAATATATTTGCCGTCAGGAGATAAAGAAATGGTTCTTGCGCCCTTGCCTACAAAAATAGTTTCAGGATTTGCATTTATAATTTTTGTTGTTGAAGCCAAAAGATCATCCAACACCTTAGGGAGATCGATTCTGCTAATGTAACCGCTTGCATTGGAAGATACATACATCGTTGATCCATATCGAACAAGATGCCGAGGCGTTGCCGGTATTCCCGTCAATATTCCAATTCTTTCTCCGGTATGGATATCGAATACGGAAATATTTCCAGTACGCATGCGCCCCACGAGTAAATACTGTGAATTTGGGCTGAAAACAGCGCCACGCAGGCAATGTCCGCAGTTGGAGTCTCTATTCCCGCATATATTTTCGAGATTGAGCTTTTTTTCATCAACAAGCTGTCGCGTATAATGAAAATCACCTGGATTATCTGAATTTATGTCTATAAGACAGATTGTATTATCTCCCCAGTTGATTACAGCCATCGTGCTGCCGTCAGGAGAAAGCGCCAGCATTTTGGGAACAGTTCCCGTTGGCATAATTCTTACCGGCAAATATGTGGCTGTATCTATGATAACAACTGCGGAAGGCGACGTGCCTTTTGTGTCCCAGCTTCTTCTATAATAAGTTGTCCATAAATATTTGCCATTATGGGAAAGAACGGATTCCACAGGTTTTCCAGAGAAGCAATTTGTTTTTCCATTTTTTGGTATTGTGAAGTAGGGATAATCAAATACGCGATCTCCATTTTGAAAAAGTGGAGAGTCCTCTTCTGAAAAACTGTGTTGAATTATTTGCAATTCCTCGAAAGAATCGCTGTCGAAAACAACTGTTCTCATGCCTTCAAGAGAATTGATGAAGAATTTTGTCCCGTCCAGTGAAAATATAACTGATTTTGGAGATGAAATATTGGGGCCACGAAGGCTTTTCACATGCTTAAGATACTTGTGAAATTCAAGCTTGGGCTGGGTTGAATCACAAAGCCCGTGAGTTTTAAAATAGGGAGAAAAAAGCAGGCAGGCGCCGCACATGATCCAAAGGGCAAGATGTTTAAACATGGATCTGTCCTAATGTTTATTGTATTAACCGAATGAGTTGGCTGTGTTATTTTTTATGATTATCTCAATTGCAGTGGAGGCGCCCGGCCCTTCTTCAAATGTTCCATTTATTCCTCACCTGGTTCGTCCGTGAGGCTGGCGCGCGTCGTTTCGCCAGGGGTGCCGCAGACTGTAGGCATGGGCCATATCATTCGGGCCGTATCCAGCACCCAGGCATCGGCGGCGGGTGGACAACCTGCCAAAAGGCGGCGTGGGCCGCGCCAGCGCACAAGAGCATGCCCAAGGCACAACAAGAGGCGAACCAGAAATTTTTTATGAGCTATCACCTTTCCGTAACATCGCACGCTGTCAGGAGAGAGGATTTCGACACCGCAAAAATATGCCCCCTCTGTTTATGCGGGGCATAGCGAAAAAGCCGGAACAAGACATCATCCCCGTGATGATTTCCCTGATCTGGGATGGAAAAACGAAAAAATTCATCACCGTAATGAAGCGATTTTTTTCAAACCGTGTTTGAGTGGCGCATCAGTTTTCATCCACCTGGAGGAGAAGCCATGAAAAAAAGCGCCTTCTTTGTATTCCTTCTTGTTCTGACGCTGGGAGTCACCCCGGCTTTTGCCTTGACCGATAATGAATATCGAATCCTGGTTTCCACATCTCAGGCTTTCAAAGAGGCGGACGAGGAGCTGGGCAAAGTATGGAAAGAAGTCTATGGAGGCCTTTCCGAAAAAGACCAAAAATTTATAATGAAGTCGCAACAGTATTGGATCAAAGAATGGCGGGATACAGTTGTGAAAAGGCTCATGAAGCAGGGGATGAGCAAGACCGATGCCTACACGAAAGTAACCAAAGACCGGATTAATATGCTTCGTATCTATCAACATAACAGCAAGCTGAGCGAAGAAGATAAAGCTGCCGGCCGAGTGGGGTGGCCAGATTACTACTTTGAAGAGTGGCATCAAGAGCAGCTCAGGCAATTCAAGGCCATATTCGACAGCAGCGTATTCTTCGATATGGAAGCATTAATGCGCGCGGCCAATATTGAAAATAAAAATGGAAAAAAACAAAACGTGGCTGAAGATGACCCGGATAGCCCTCATTATGCGGATGGCAAGATGTCATTCGATGGAGGATTTACCTTCTATTTGATCGAGGATAATCCTTTTTATGTTGTCATTGATAAAAAAGGCTACAAGGCGGCAGGGTTGCAGGTTGATGATAATATTGATGACTATTCACTGTTTAAATTGAATTTGGGCATGTCTTTCATGGGCTGGAATGATATGTATAAAGATGAGTCCAGACATGAGTATCAATGGATATTGGAGAGAGAGGTGGACGGAGCGAAAAGGCCTGTTCAACGCTTTTCCGTCACAGCAGAAAATGGAAAAATCAAAAGCGTCAGCTGGGGTACATTCGTGATCGATTAGCGTGAAATCTGGAATCGGGAAAAGCATTATTGGGGGTGTGATGATTGTGGGGTGGGCGGCTGTAGCCCTGACCGCTCGCGTTGATCTTCTGAAACCGGCTGTAGCCCCCGAATATGCGGGCGGGTTTTTGCCCCGCGAACAACTGGGCATACGCCATGATGAAGCTCTCTTCCCGTATCTGACGGGCTGCTTGAGCAACCCAATGAAGTGGGACAGCCTTAAAAGAGGAACTTGCCTCATATCAGACAGCATAAGGAAACAAAAATGAACAAGAAATTGTTTATACTCAGCCTGTTGTTTCTGGGGAGTATCGGCCTGTGTGGAAATGCCGGTGCAAATCCTCAAGGTGAGAGAAACATAGTGCAGATGACCGCGTCAGGGAAATCATATTCTTGTGAGGGAGTATTGTTCAAATATGGAGAAAATGATTATAATATCAGAGATATCGTCCCTGCAATCAATAGCATCATGGCATGTTCAGCAGTTGGTAAATATATTGTTGTTGATGGACATGTTAACCCTATGTGGGGAGTGTACCTTATTTTCAATACTGAAACAAAAAGATTTGAAAAAGGGTTAGAAGGCGCCAATCTTATTTGGCGTGATGATGATATCAGCACCGCAGTATATTCATCAATTTCAAATATATACTCCTACGACGGTAAAATACTCGCCAATATTGATATTCCTGATAACGCTTTTATCAGGGAACTTTCATTTTCTGAAAATAATGCATATATTAATGTTATAGTTGAATTTCCAGACAAGACGCAAACAATCCTTGTCCCCATACATGGCGAAGCGAAATGAAGCTTCCGGATTTTTGCTCAACACGGCATTTGAAGCATAAGGCGAGAACATGTCATGTCCATGAAACATCTGCGACTTGCCGTACTTTTCGGCCTGTTGGCCGCAGGCCTGTTCTGTCTTCCCCCAACCCGGCCTGCTTTCGCCTCGGAAGTCCCTGAAGCTGCCCCCGAACCTCTTGAGCCCGGTTCCGAAGACGCCAGCTTCGCCTTTGACTGCGTTCTTTTGGGCGGCTTCATCAAGGGGCATTGGGTCAATGCCCACGATCATCAGAACAATCCCCTCTACTACCGATACCGCATCTGGGGCGGGCATGACTGGCGCGTCTTTTCCTTCAACGGGAGCGAGAGCATGGGCATAGTTTGCGCCATACATGGCGACCATGAGGGCGAATTCGAGGGAACGGAGCATGAGCCGCCCGGTCTGCCGATTTTCGATATCCAGACGCCGGAAGGCGTTCTGAAGTTCGGCTCCGCCCGGCTGGCCACGAATTGCGCGTGGAATCCCGCGCCGCGTCAGGCCACGGCCCTGCCCACGGACGACGCAGCCAGCCTCGCCCTGGTGCAAGGTTGGCTGCGACAAAAGGCCTTACCCGCTGCGGAAGCCCGCATAGCTCAGGCCTTCCGGGTGGACCTGGAGGGCGACGGCCAGACCGAACTGCTGGTCTGCGCCCAGAACATCCTCGCGCCCGACAGCGCGGAAGCGGCTCCGGCGCAGGCAACAAGGGGCCGGTATTCCGTCATCCTGCTGGGCAAGGGCACGCGGGATTCAGGCAGGGCGCAGGCGTTGCCCCTGATCCACTTCCTTGCCCCGGATGATGGCAAGCAAGCCCCGCGCCTGCACAAGCTCTGCCACTTTGCCGACCTCAACGGTGACGGAATTTTGGAAATCATCGTCGAAGAACGACAGGGGAAAGGCCTGCGCTATGCGGTATACACTCCGCAGGGAGAACGCGTGCTCAGTGTGCCGGGCCATGCCGCCGGCAAACCGTGATTTCGCCGTATACATCCATGAAAACACAAAGGAGAAGACCATGAAAAAATACTGGTCACGAGCTGTAACACCTTTTTCTGTCGCTCGCTGAATATTTCGACCGCCTCCATTACATTGAAAATCCGGTCAAAGCTGCCAGTGATATGACTGCATTCCGTGCGACGGATATTAGCTCAGCGGATTATTTTTTGTCCAAAGGCGTATGCCCATGCCCAAGAGCATCCACAAAATTTAGGGGTTATTTTTAGGGGTAAAAAATACCCTGATTAAAGATAACTTACTGATTACACAAGATAAAATCTGAAAACAATCATTCTCCTGAAAAATCGCCAGGGCCTGACGCGAGAGCGGCACGATATGAATTTGCTTCATCTTCATCTGTTCCGCCCTGCCGCCGCGCCTGGCTGGGGTCAATATGCTCCCGCAGCTTTTTGGCGTCTTCCCGCTTTTCCCGCGCTTCGCGCGGGCTCACGGAAGGATACGGCCCAAGGGAAATGAGCTTCTGCCTGCCCGCGAAGCGGTACGCCAGCCGCCATGACTTTAGAAACAAAGTCCGCCAAGGTGTCGCGAACCTCGGCGGACTCTGGCGGAACGTGTATTGGTGGGCCCACCAGGACTTGAACCTGGGACCTGCCGGTTATGAGCCGGAGGCTCTGCCAACTGAGCTATAGGCCCAAGGGCATTTGTATAGCCGCAAGCGGGCGTGCCGGTCAAGACTGTCCTGACTGTCCGGCGTCAGGCGACCCCGGCAGGTCTGGACGGTCAGCGCCGAACCGTGTTCCCTCCCGCGCCGTTCTTACATGGCGTGGCCTGTCTCCAGCAGTGAAATCTGCTCGTCCATGGCTTTTTTCAACGGCGCGGGCAGGCCCATGATTTCCACATTGAGAAAGCCCCGCACAATGGTGGAGGCCGCTTCGTCCTCATCCAGGCCGCGCGCCATGAGGTATTCGATTTCCTCCTGGGCGATCTTGCCCACGGCGGCTTCGTGCGAAAGCTCCACCCCGTCCTGGTTGCTGTTCAGCTCGGGGATGGCGTGAATGCGCCCGCCGCCCATGATCAGGCCCTTGCATTCCAGATGGCCCTTGGCCGGGGCCGCCGCCGCGCCGATGTAGCCCCGGTTGATCACCGTGCCGCCCGTGGTCAGCACGCGCGAGATGACCTCGCCGCGCGTGTCCGGGGCATTGAGTTCAATGCGGTTGCCGCAATCCACATATGAGCCCGATGGGGCCACAATGACGGAATTGAAGCGGGCCACCGCGCCGGAGCCGGTCAATTCCATGAGAGGGTACATTTGCAGATCGCCCACGGGCTTGAGCAAAATATAGTTGTTCTGGAAAACGCCCCCGGCTTCCACCCGCCCGGCCGAGCGCGGCCGCACCGTGGTGCTCTCCCCCCAGTTGTGAATCATGGTGAAGGTCAGTTTGCCGCCCTTTTCCACATAATATTCCGTAATGCCCAGATGGGCGGCGTCGCGCGCCTCATGGGCCGTGGCGCAGCCGCCCAGAATGTGCAGCTCCGCCTCTTCTTCCACCACCACGATATTGTGAATGCTCTGGCCCGCGCCGTGCCCCTTGATGAACATGCAGGACTGCACGGGCTCGGTCAGTTTGACGCCCCTGCGCGCCCGCACGAAGTAGCCTCCGTTCAGATGGTCGTGCGCCATGCGGGTGAAGTCGTCCTTGTTCGGATTGAGCAGTTGCCAGTAATATCGCGGCAGTCCGTCGTATTTTTTGAGAGCGGCGCGAATGTCCATGAGATCCAGACCGTCCCGGCGGGTCTGGCAATGCACGCCCGTGTGGTTGAGCTGCATGAAAGCGCCGCTGACCTGACGGTCACTGACGTCAATGCCCGCCAGCACCAGGCGCTGGCGATCCTCGGCGGGCAGGCGGGTCAGGTCGTCGATGGGCGCGGCGTTTTCGCCGCCGCTGAAGGAAAAGCGGGAGAGATCCACAGTGCTCATAAAAGAGGCGCCTCCGCGATTTTGCCGTACATGTCCCCGGCCAGGCAGCGCAGACATTCCTGATAGCCGTGGTTGGCGATGTGATCGAGAATTTCGCGCGGCCGGGCCTCACAGCAGAGCTTACCGTGATACATGACCTGGCCCCGGTGCGCATTGACATATTCCAGAATATGGCCGGTGTGGGTGATGATCAGCCCGCTGGTGGAACGCCGGCGTTCCCTTTCGCGCAGGGTGGCGCTACAGGCGTCGGGCATGCCGTCCAGCAGGCGTCGCACGGTTTTGCCCACCAGGGCCATGTTTTCCAGATCCACGCCGGATTCCGGCTCGTCAAAAAGCAGCATATCCGGCCGCTGGGCCATGAGTTGCAAGAGCTCCGAGCGCTTGATTTCCCCGCCTGAAAAACCCGCGTTGACATCGCGCTCCAGAAACTGGTCAAAATGCACTGTGCCGGCCATGGCCGGAATGTCCATCGGTCGCCCCCGGCCGCAGAGCTCCACCAGTTTGCCCGTGGGCAGGCCGTGGATGGTGGGCGGGCGCTGAAAGGACATGCCGATGCCCAGGCGGGCCCGCTCGTGCATGGGCGCGCGCGTAATATCCCTGCCTTTGAAGATGATTTGCCCCTGAGTGACCTCATAGCCGGAAACGCCCATCAGCGTCATCAGCAGGGTGGTCTTGCCCGACCCGTTGGGGCCGAAAAGAATGAAGGTTTCGCCGGCCCTGATGCTCAGGTCAATGCCCTTGAGCACCGGCGCGCCCTTGACCGAGACGTGCAGATCATGGATTTCAAGCATCGCTGTCCCCGTTTTCTCCAAGGTATTCCAGCACGTCGTAGTGCACATGATCCAGAATGTGGGTCAGGCGCGAGACGCATTCATCGCCCACGGCCCGGCCCAGCAGGCTGACGATAAAGGCCGCGCGCTTGGCGTTGACCAGGGCCGTGTAGCCAGGGTCCGCGCTGTAGGGAATGGCCCGGACAGCCTCGCTGAACGCCGTGAGTTCCTCTTCGGTGACGTTTTTGACGGGCTGGGGCTCATTGTCAAGAAAGACCACGCCGTCCCGCAGCTCCAACATGACCGCCTTGCCGCGCATGTAGGCGATGCACACTTCCATATGATACCCCTTGTAATGGCAATTGAAAGATGATGGCAAACTTGGCCCGCGCTGTCCAGCCCGGCGTCGAAATATGCCGCGCGCGGCGCGGGGAGGCCCGACCGGAGGCTTGCGGGCCACGCCGGCTTTGGCTAGAGTCGGGCCCTATTGATACGCTGTTGGTCAGGGGGCGCTGCTGGTTGTGTTCCGCCACAATTTCCGTCAAAAACGGCCTTTTTCGCGCTGGCCGCGTCACTGGGCAATTTGTGTCGGTCATGTACATGGGTACGCCCCCTTTAAAAATCGCCCATTTCCTTGTCAGCGCAAAAGTTCCCGTTTTTTGGAATTGTTGTGGCGACAGCCCCGCCCTTCGCTCCGCTTCAGGCGGCGAGCGGAAGAGTCTTCCTTTTTACCCACAACAAAAACCGTAGCGTATGTTTTAATGAGCTTTGAGCCTGGCATGGTTTTACGGAGGCTTTATGCATGTGATCACCGGCGGCGCGGGCTTTATCGGCAGCGCCCTGCTCTGGCAGCTCAACCGTATGGATCTGGACGACATCGTGGTGGTGGACAACCTGGCCAGCACCGAGAAATGGCGCAATCTGCTCAAACGCCGTTATGTGGATTATCTGCACCGTGATCGTTTCTACGACATGCTGCGGCGCGACGCGCTGCCCTGGAAGGTTTCGGCAGTGGTTCATCTGGGGGCCTGCTCTTCCACCACCGAGCGCGACGCGGATTTCCTGATGGAAAACAATTTCCATTACAGCCGTGATCTCTGCCGTTACGCGCTGGACAAGGGCGCGCGCTTCATCAACGCCAGTTCGGCGGCCACCTACGGCGACGGCTCTCTGGGCTTCAGCGACGATCCGGCCCTGATACCCCGGCTGGCGCCTCTGAACATGTACGGCTATTCCAAACAGCTCTTTGACCTCTGGCTGCTGCGCGAAAAGCTGTGCGGCGACGTGGTCAGCCTGAAGTTTTTCAATGTTTACGGGCCCAACGAATACCACAAGGGCGCCATGCAAAGCGTGGTGGTCAAGGCGCACCGCCAGATTCGCGAGTGCGGACGGCTGGCGCTTTTCAAATCCGTTGTGCCGGGCCTGGCCGACGGCGAACAGAAGCGCGATTTTGTCTACGTCAAGGACTGCACGGCCCTGATGGCCTGGCTGCTGGAACGCGGAGACGTCAACGGCATCCATAACGTGGGCACGGGCGCGGCCCGCAGCTTCAACGAACTGGGCCGGGCCGTTTTTGCCGCCCTGGGGCGGGAGTGCCGCATCGACTATGTGGATATGCCCGAAAGCCTGCACGGCAAGTACCAGAATTACACCCGAGCCGACATGGCCTGGCTGGCCCGCGTGGACTGCCCCCTGGGCTTCACCCCGCTGGAGGAGGGCGTGGCCGACTATGTGCGCAATTATCTGGAAAAAGAGGATTTTTACCTTTAAAGAGCGCATTCGCAAGAATTTTCAGAACTCACTTGAGGCTGCTGGCAAAGCTCAACAGTCCCTGAAATCGGGAGCGGGTCGCGGCTTTGCCGCACGCCGCCGGCCGGCGCGCTGACGCTTTGCTGACGCCTTTCGGCGCAGGATGGCTTCATGAACGGCGCTGGATGTTGCCGCAAATATGGCCGTACTCCGGTCTGCGCTGGAGGCGCCGTGCGTTATCCGCTTTCTCTAAAAAATAAAACACATTATGGAGGACAACATGCGTTATCTGCTTCCCCTGTTCATGCTGGCTGTGCTGTCGGTTCCCGCCCATGCCGCTTTTGAAGGCCCCGGCGCCGCCGGCGCGGGAGCCTATGGCGGCGGTTTTCAGGGGCCCACCACCGGCGTGCAGGCCGATACGGTGAAGAAAGCCCAGAGCTGCTGGGATGACGCCCCTGTGGTGCTGACCGGCCACATTGTTTCCCGCATGGCCGGCAGCGACGACAAATATCTGTTCAGGGACGCCACGGGCGAAATCATTGTGGACATTGATTATGAAGTTTTCGCGGGGCGCAACGTCACGCCTCAGACTACCGTGCGCCTTTCCGGAGAGGTGGACAAGGACATGCTGAAGCCCACCAAGATTGACGTGAAGGTTCTGGAAATTCTGAAGTAAGCAAGGGCCGAAGCCGGGGCGGCTTCCACCGCTCCGGCCGGGCCCGGAGTATGCCCATGCGTGTGTTGTTGCTGCTGTTATTGTGCGGTATGGCGTTTCCGGCGAATGCGGCGCGGGCCGCCGGTTTCGAGGGGCCGGGCGTCTCGCCCGCGGTGACCCGCGCCGCGGATGTGCTCACCGCCATGGACGACGCCCCCTGCGTGCTGGAAGGGCATATTCTGGAAAGGATTCCCTTTCGCAAAAACAGGTATGTGTTCAGCGACGAGAGCGGCCAGGTGGTGGTGGAGATTGAAAACGAGTCTTTTGGCCACCTCACCGTCACGCCCCGCGACCGGGTTCGCCTCATGGGCCAGGTGGACTGGAGCAGCAAGCGTCCCAATGAAGTGGAAGTGGACGCTCTGGCCATCATTGAGTAAGCTGCCGGCGTGAACCGCAGGAGCGCCATGCCTGTTTCCCTTCTGCTTATTGAGGACAATGAGGACATCCTCGCCAATCTGTACGCCTATCTGGAACCGCTGGGCTATGAGCTGGACTGCGCCCGGCATGGCCGTGCCGGGCTGGAGATGGCCGCGCGCGGCTGTTTTGACTGCATAGTGCTGGATATCATGCTGCCCGGCCTGGACGGCGTGAGCCTGTGCCGCAAGCTGCGCGAAGAGTACCGCAGCGCCGTGCCCGTGCTGATGCTGACGGCGCGCGACACCGTGGCCGACCGGGTGCGAGGGCTGGAGGCCGGCGCGGATGATTATCTGGTCAAACCCTTTGCCCTCAGGGAACTGGAGGCGCGCATCCGTGCCCTGCTGCGGCGGGGCCGCCTGACCGCTGACGGCGGTTCGGCCGGCAAGACCGGCCTGGCGGCGGAAGCGGGCGTCTGGACTTTTGCCGATCTCAGCCTGAACATGGCGCAGCACAGGGCCGTGCGCCAGGGCCGCGAGCTGCGGCTGAGCCCGTCGGGCTTTCGCATTCTGGCGGAGCTGATCCGCGTGGCGCCGGGCCTGGTTCGGCGCGAGACTCTGGAGCATTTGCTCTGGGGCGATGAAGCGCCTGCGGGCAGCGCCCTGCGCACCCATATTCACGAATTGCGGCGTGAGCTGGACAAGCCTTTTGCCGTGCCCTTGCTGCAAACCGTGCCCCATGTGGGCTATCGCCTGAACGCCGCGCCGGAGGATGCGGCGTGAAACAGCGCGGCAGCATCCGCAGGCGCATGCTGGCGGCCTTTGCGTTGCTGGCGCTTGGCCTGGGGATGACGCTGGGCCTGGCGGGCCTGTTGTCCTACGACCGTCTGGGCGCGTACCTGGTGGGCTGGCACGCCCGGCCCGTCATGGAAGCGCTGATGGAGGCCGAGCGGCGCGCCTGGGAGGCCGAAGACCGTGGCCGCGGCAATCTCTATTACGGCGAAGACCTGGCCGCGGCCATGCACTGGCGCTTTCTGGTGGGCAAGCAGGTTCCACCCGCCTGGGAGGGTCTGCCCGACGGCCTGCATTTCTTCAAGGGCATGGAAGAGTTCGTGCTTCTGGTTCGGCGCGACGGCGTGACCTACGCCCTGAACGGCCCTACCGGCCTGTTCCAGGCCATGAAGGCGCGCCTGGGCGGGCTGCTGCTGGCCTGCGCCCTGGCCGGACTGGTTGTGGCCGTGCTGCTGGCCGTGCTGCTTTCCCGCAGGCTCACCCGCCCTCTCAGCCGCCTGACCGATGCCGTGGAAGGCCGCGACCGGCGCGAGCCCGGCGCGTTCACGCCCCTGCCGCCGGATCTTGTGAATCAGGACGATGAAGTGGGCGTGCTGGCCCGCGCTCTGGCCGCGCGGGAGGCCGAGCTTCAGGATTTTGTGCGGCGGGAAAGCCTTTTCACCGGCGATGTGAGTCATGAACTGCGCACGCCGCTTACCATCATGCAGGGCGGTCTGGAACTTCTGGAATTGCGGCTGGCCTCCCTGCCCGGCGCGGCGGGCGCGGAGCTGGCTCCGCTGCTGGAGCGCCTCACGCGCACCACGGCGCGCATGGCCGACACGGCGCGCACGCTGCTGTTGCTGGCGCGGCGGCCTGAGGCTCTGGAGCGCGAAGCGCTGGATATGGGCGCGGTATTGCGCGCCCTGATCGGGGAAGACGCGCGGAGCGGGTTGTTGCGCCTGGTCGCAGCGGAGGCGGACGGACAGGAGGCGGCGTGCCCCGCGCAAGCGGGCGGCCCCGTTCTGCTTTGCGCCGAGATGGCGGCCGGGGTGTGGAGCCTGGGCCAGAAGGAACTGGCGGCCATTGTCTTCAAGAATTTGCTGGACAACGCCCGTCGCTATACGGAAAATGGCCGCGTTTATCTGCGTTTGACGCCGGGCATGCTGGAAGTGCGCAATGGCGGCCGCATTCCCGATGAGCTGGATATTTTCGCGCGCGGGGTGCGCGGCCCGGCCCGGCAGAGAGAGGGGGGGGCCGCTTCCGCCGATTCGGCGGCCCCGGCGGGCAGCGGTCTGGGGCTTTCCCTGGCTTTGCGGGCCTGCGAACATCTGGGCTGGCGGCTGGAGCGCCATAGGCCCGCAGTGGAGGCGGAAACCGTGTTCCGCGTGTTGTTTCCCCCGGTTCCCGCCACGGAAGGAGATGAAGCGTGAAGGCATGGGCGCAACGGAATACGGGCCGTCGCCGTATCCATATCTGGCTGGCGCTGTTGCTGGTGTCGCTGTTGACTGGCTGGCGTCTGTTTTTCGCGGGCGGCCCGGCCCGGCCGGCATTGAGCATGGACGCGCCGCCCGTGCGCGTGGCCACGGCCCTGGCGCAGAATGTGCCGCACTTTCTCAACGGCCTGGGCACGGTAACGCCGTCCAGCGATGTGCTGGTCAAAAGCCGGGTGGACGGCCAGCTGATCCGTCTGCACTTTCAGGAAGGCCAGCGCGTCAGGGCCGGCGACCTGCTGGCGGAAATTGATCCCCGCCCCTTTCAGGCGGCTCTGGACGAGGCCCAGGGCAATCTCGCCAGGGATCAGGCCCAGCTGGACAACGCCCGCCGCGACCTGACGCGTTACGCCAAACTGGCCAGGGGCGACTTTATCGCGGCCCAGCAGTACGAAACCCAGCGCGCTCTGGTGCGGCAGTATGAGGGCACGGTGGAGGCGGACAAGGCCGCTGTAGATTCGGCCCGCCTGCAACTGGAGTACAGCCGCGTCACCGCGCCGGTGGCCGGGCGGCTCGGCCTGCGCAATGTGGATGAGGGCAATCAGGTCAAAAGCGCGGACAGCGGCGGGCTGGTGCGGATCACCGAGGTCAGCCCCTGTGACGTGCTCTTCACCCTGCCCGAAAGTCAGGTGCCGCTGGTGACGCAGGCGCTGCGCCGGCGAGAGCAGGATGCCTCCCTGCCTTTCCCGCCCGTGCAGGCCTGGGACAGGGAACAAAAGCGCCTGCTGGCCGTGGGCGTCCTGCTGTCTCTGGATAACCAGATCGACGCGGCCACGGGCACGGTCAGGCTCAAGGCGCGCTTTCCCAATCAGGATGACGCGCTGTACCCCAACCAGTTCGTCAACGCCCGGCTGATGGTTCGCATGCTCAGGGACGCCGTGACCATTCCGGCCTCGGCGGTGCAGCTGGGGTCGCGCGGTTCCTACGTCTATGTGATCGACAAGGACGACAGGGGCGACGCCATCGCCCATGTGCGCGAGGTGACGCCGGGCATCGGCACGGACAGTCTTACAGTCGTGGACAAGGGCCTGAAGGCCGGGGAAGTGGTGGTGGTGGACGGCCTGGACCGGCTGCGCGACGGCATCAGGGTCAGGGTGGCGGCGACGGTGGAGACGCCCGGGGCGGAGCCGGTGGAGTAGCCTCCGGCCGTCGCCGGCCGGTTTTCAGGGGCCTGCCGTCGGATGGCGCGGTGGAAACAATCCGCAGCGGTCCGGCGCAGCCGTCGGGGCGGCGACGTCTGAACCCTCAGTCGCAAGCCCGCTCTCGTTTTGAGCGGGCATGGTGCATACAGCATGAATCTTTCCCGCATATTCATTCTCCGCCCCATTGCCACCTCCCTGCTGATGGCGGCCCTGCTGCTTTCGGGCCTGCTGGCCTATCGTTCCCTGCCGGTGGCGGCCCTGCCGCAGATCGACTATCCCACCATTCAGGTGCAGACGCTCTATCCGGGCGCGTCGCCGGACGTCATGGCGGCGGTGGTCACGGCCCCGCTGGAGCGCCAGTTCGGCATCATGCCCGGCCTGGTGCAGATGAGTTCCCTGTCTTCAGCCGGGGCCTCGGTCATCACCCTGCAATTTGATCTTTCCATCGCCCTGGATGTGGCCGAACAGGAGGTTCAGGCGGCCATCAACGCGGCGGACAACCTGCTGCCCAACGATCTGCCCAACCCGCCGGTCTACAACAAGGTCAACCCGGCTGACCCGCCCATCGTCACCCTGGCCGTGACCAGCGACGCCATGCCCCTGACCCGCCTGGAAGACCTGGTGGACACCCGCATGGCGCAGAAAATCTCGCAACTGCCGGGCGTTGGCCTGGTGACGCTTTCCGGCGGGCAGCGCCCGGCCGTGCGCGTGCAGGTCAACCCCAAGGCGCTGGCCGGGGCCGGGCTGACCCTGGCGGACGTGCGCTCGGCCATTGCCTCGGCCAACGTCAATGACGCCAAGGGCAGCTTTGACGGGCCGGAGCGGGCCAGCACCATTGACGCCAACGACCAGCTTGCCTCGGCGCGGGAATATGCCCGAACCATCATTGGCTACAAGGATGGAGCGCCCCTGCGCCTTGCGGATGTGGCCGACGTGCTGGAAGGCGCTGAAAACGCGCGCCTGGCCGCCTATGTGGCCGCCGCGGGCGCGGACGGCAAGGATTCCTTCCGTCCGGCCATTGTGCTTTCGGTGCAGCGCCAGCCCGGGGCCAACGTCATCAGTGTGGCCGACAGCGTGACCCGCCTGCTGCCCGCGCTGCAGCAGACCCTGCCCGGCAATGTGCAGGTGCGCGTGGTCACGGATCGCACCGCCACCATCCGCGCCACGGTGCACGATGTGCAACTGGAACTGCTGCTGGCCGTGGCCCTGGTCATCTGGGTCATCTGGCTTTTTCTGCGCAATGTGGAGGCCACCATCATCCCGGCCCTGGCCGTGCCCCTGTCTCTGGTGGGTTCGCTGGGGGTCATGCATCTGGCCGGCTTTTCCCTGAACAATCTCACGCTCATGGCCCTGGTCATCGCCACCGGCTTTGTGGTGGATGACGCCATTGTGGTCATTGAGAACATTTCGCGCTACCTGGAACAGGGCGAGCGCCCTCTTGAGGCCGCGCTCAAGGGCGCGGGGCAGATCGGCTTTACCATCATCTCGCTGACCATCTCTCTGGTGGCGGTGCTTATTCCGCTGCTGTTCATGGGCGATGTGGCCGGGCGGCTGTTCCGCGAATTTGCCGTGACCCTGGCCGTGACCATATTGATTTCGGCGGTGATTTCGCTCACGCTCACGCCCATGCTCTGCGCGGTCATGCTGCGGCCCGAACGCCATGCCAGAGAGAAGGAGGCAGGCCGTTTTTTCAGCCGTCTGCTGCTCTGGTACGAGCGCCGGCTGGACTGGGTTTTTGCCCATCAGCGCCTGACCCTGGGCGTGGCCCTGGGCGTCCTGGCGCTTGCCGCGCTGCTGTATGTCATGGTTCCCAAGGGTTTTTTCCCGGTGCAGGACACGGGCGTGATTCAGGGCATTGCCGAGGCCCCGCAGGATACCTCCTTCGCGGCCATGGCCGGACGCCAGCGCCAACTGGCGGACATGATTCTGAAAGACCCGGCCGTGGAAAGCGTGGCCTTCTTTGTGGGTGTGGACGGCATCAACCAGAGCATGGGAACCTCGCGCCTCACTGTGGCGCTCAAGCCGCTTGCCGGGCGCGACGCCCGCGCCCCGGCCATTGCCAAACGGCTCATGGCGCGCGCCGCGCGCCTGCCGGGGCTGACCCTGTACATGCAGCCCGTGCAGGATCTGACCATTGAGGACCGTGTTTCGCGCACCCAGTATCAGTTCACCGTGGAAGCCCTGAGCCGCGAGCAGTTGCAGCTCTGGGCGCCGCGCATGGTGCGGGCCCTGTCCGAACGGCCGGAACTGGAGCATGTGACCAGCGACCTCCAGACGCCGGGGCGCATGGCCTGGCTGAACATCAACCGCGACGCGGCCGGGCGGCTGGGCGTCAGCATGGCGGATATAGACAACGCCCTGTATGACGCCCTGGGCCAGCGCCTGATTTCCACCATTTTCACCCAGACCAACCAGTACAAGGTGGTGCTGGAGGTGGCCCCGCGCTTTCGCCTGGGCCCGGCGGCCATTGAGAACATTCATGTGCGCGGCGCCACGGGCGACCCCGTGCCCTTGACCAGCATCGCCACGCTGGAGGAACGCCCGGTTCAGCTTTCCATCGCGCGCCAGGGCCAGTTCCCGGTGTCGACCATTTCTTTCAATGTGGCCCGCGGCTCCTCGCTGGGCGCGGCCGTGAGCGCGGTGCTGGCGGCGGAGAAAGAGCTGGGCCTGCCTCCGGCCCTGCGCACGCAGTTTCAGGGAGCGGCCCAGGCCTTTCTGTCATCCACGGACAATCAGATATGGCTGATTCTGGCGGCCATCGTGACCATGTATATTGTGCTGGGCGTGCTTTATGAAAGCTATATTCACCCGGTGACCATTCTCTCAACGCTGCCCTCGGCCGGGGTGGGGGCCTTGCTGGCCCTGCTGCTGGCGGGTATGGATCTGGGGGTGGTGGGCATCATCGGCATCATACTGCTCATCGGCATTGTCAAGAAAAACGCCATCATGATGATCGACTTCGCTCTGGAGGCCGAACGGAAGGAGGGCAAGCCGCCGCTGGCCGCCATCCGCCAGGCCTGCCTGCTGCGCCTGCGGCCCATCCTGATGACCACCCTGGCCGCCCTGCTGGGGGCATTGCCCCTGATGATCGGCTGGGGCATGGGCGCGGAGCTGCGGCGGCCCCTGGGCGTGACCATGGTGGGCGGTCTGATTGTGAGCCAGGTGCTGACGCTTTTCACCACGCCGGTCATCTATCTCTGGTTTGACCGCATGAGTCTGCGCCTGCGGCGCAAACCCGCGCCGCGCGCGGCGGAGGAGGGCGCATGAGCGCGCCCGGCGACGAGGGCGGGGCGGCGGCGGAAAAGCGCCGCCGTTTCGGGCGGGAGTTTATTCCGCTGAATATTTCCGCGCCCTTTATCCGGCGGCCCGTGGCCACCACGCTGCTGACCATCGCCATTGCCCTGGCCGGCATGGTGTCCTTCGGTCTGCTGCCCGTGGCCCCGCTGCCCGAAATGGACTTCCCCGTGGTGGTGGTGCGCGCGCGCATGCCCGGCGCCAGCCCGGAAACCATGGCCGCCACCGTGGCCACGCCGCTGGAGCGGGCTCTGGGACGCATCGCCGGGGTTACGGAGATGACCTCTTCCAGCAGTCTGGGCTCCAGCAACGTGACCTTGCAGTTTGACCTGAACCGGGACATAGACGGCGCGGCCCGCGACGTGCAGGGGGCCATCAACGCGGCCCGCTCAACCCTGCCCACCATGCCTTCCAATCCCTCCTACCGCAAGGTCAACCCATCGGGCGCGCCCATCATGATTTTGTCCATCACCTCGGATGTGCTGACCCGCGCCCAGCTGTACGACGCGGCCTCCACGGTGCTGGCCCAGAAAATTTCGCAGATTCCCGGCGTGGGCGAAGTCACCGTGGGCGGCGGGGCGCTGCCCGCCGTGCGGGTGCGGCTGATCCCCGACGCCCTGAACCGCGCGGGCATAAGCACGGAGGACGTGCGCGCGGCTCTGGCCTCGGCCAACGCCTTTCTGCCCAAGGGCATGCTGGAGAACGACGGCAACTTCTGGCTGGTGGGCGCCAACGACCAGCTCTTGAATGCTGACGGCTACAAGCCGCTGATCGTGGCCCGGAAGGAGGGCGGGGTCATCCGCCTCTCGGATGTGGCCCGGGTGGAAGACTCTTCGCAGGATGTGCGCAACATGGCCGTGGCCAACGGCAGGCCGGCCATCCTGCTGATTGTCTTTCGCTCGCCCGGCGCCAACATCATTGAAACCGTGGATAGGGTCAAGGCCATGATGCCGCAATTGCGCTCCTGGCTGCCGGAAAGCGCGGATCTGACGTTGCGCATGGACCGCTCCCTGACCATCCGCGCTTCTCTGCGCGAGGTGGAAAAAAGCCTCATGCTGGCTATGGGGCTGGTGGTGCTGGTGACCTTTCTGTTCCTGCGCAACGTCAGGGCCACCGCCATTCCGGCAGTGGCCGCGCCGGTTTCGCTTGTGGCCACCTTCGCGGTCATGTACCTTTGCGGCTACAGCCTGGACAATCTGTCGCTCATGGCGCTCACCGTGTCCACGGGTTTTGTGGTGGATGACGCCATTGTGGTGCTGGAAAATATCGTCCGCCGGCTTGAAATGGGCGAAAGCCCGTTGCGCGCCGCCCTGCGGGGCGCGCGCGAGGTGGGCTTTACCGTCATATCCATTTCCCTGTCGCTGGTGGCCGTGTTCACGCCCATTCTGTTCATGGGCGGTATTGTGGGGCGTCTGTTCCGGGAATTTTCCGTGGTGCTGACCGCGGCGGTGCTGGTGTCCATGCTGGTTTCCCTGACCACCACGCCCATGATGTGCGCCAAACTGCTGCGACCGCTCGACGCGGATACGGCCCGGCGCAAGGAGCGCCCGCCGCGATTCCGCGCGGCTTTTCCGAACCGGCTGCGGCGGTGGCGCGCGCGGGCGGGCGCGGCCTGGGGCGATCTGCTGGCGGGCATGCAGCGCGGCTATGCCGCCAGTCTGGCTGTGGTGCTGCGCCATCCGCGTCTGACCATCCTCGCGCTGCTGCTGGTCATGGCGGGCAATGTCTGGCTGTATGTCGTGATTCCCAAAGGCTTTTTCCCCCAGCAGGACACCGGGGTGATCATGGGCGGCATCCGGGCGGACCAGAGCGCCTCTTTTCAGGCCATGCGGGTCAAGCTGGAAAAACTGGTCAACGTGATCCGCGCGGATCCGGCCGTGGAGCAGGTTTCGGCCCATATCTCCGGCGGGCGCGGCGGGGGAGGGGTGTTCATCTCTCTCAAGCCTCTGAAAGAGCGCGGCATCAGCGCGCAGGCGGTCATCGGCCGGCTGCGCGGCAAGCTGTCCTCCGAGCCGGGTTTGCAGATTTTTCTGCAACCGGCCCAGGATATCATGATGGGCGGGCGCAGCGCGCGTTCCCAGTATCAGTACACCTTGCAGGCGGACAACCTGGATGAACTGCGCACCTGGGGCCGCCGCCTGCAGGCGGCGCTGGCCGAGCTTCCCCTGTTCAGGGATGTGGACAGCGACATTGAAGAGCGCGGCCTCCAGACCATGATCACGGTCAACCGCGACGCCCTGGCCCGTCTGGGATTGAGCATGCGCGACGTGGACGCGGCCCTGAACAACGCTTTCGGCCAGCGCCAGGTTTCCACCATCTATCAGGACAAAAACCAGTACCGCGTGGTGCTGGAGTACACTCCAGACTGGCTGGAAGGCGCGCAGGCTCTGGACAAGGTGCGCCTGCCCGGCAGGGACGGTCTGGCGCCCCTGCTCAGCGTGGCCAGCGTGGGCCCGGCCTTTGCGCCCCTTTCCGTGGCGCATCAGGGCCAGTTCGCCGCCGTGACCATTGCCTTCAACCTGGCGCGGGGGGCCGCGCTTTCCGAGGCGCAGGCGGCCATCGCCGAGGCCAGGGTCAGAATAGGCATGCCTTCCTCCATTGTGGGCAGCTTTCAGGGCACGGCCAAGATGTTCAGCGATACCATGAGCGGCCAGGTTATCCTCATTCTGGCCGCATTGGCCGCGTTATATATCGTGCTGGGCGTTCTTTACGAAAGTCTGATCCACCCCCTGACCATCCTCTCCACCCTGCCGTCGGCGGGCGGCGGGGCTCTGCTTTCCCTGATGCTGTTCAAGATGGAGTTCAGCGTCATAGCGCTCATCGGCGTGCTGCTGCTGGCGGGCATTGTCAAGAAAAACGCCATCATGCTCATTGATTTTGCCCTGGACGCCTCCCGCCTGCGCCGCCTGCCGCCGGACAAGGCCATTTACGAAGCCTGCCTGCTGCGCTTCCGGCCCATTATGATGACCACGGCGGCGGCCATCCTCGGCGCGGCGCCCCTGGCGCTGGGCCGAGGCGACGGCGCGGAGATACGTCAGCCGTTGGGCATCACCATTGTGGGCGGCCTGCTGGTCAGCCAGTTGCTGACCCTCTACACCACGCCTGTGGTGTACCTTTGTCTGGACCGCGCCCGTCTGCGCGCGCGGCGTTTCTGGTGGCGGCTGCGTTACGGCGACGCCAGGGCCGCGCGTCTGACCGCGCTCAGCCGTCGGGCATGACGGCAGCCGGGCGGGCAGAGCCCGGCGTATTTTGAGGCATGGCCGGCCAAAACAGGGCAGGATTGCGGCATATGAGAAGTGTGGAACTGGTTTTCAACGCCCGCCGCGCCGTTCAGGCCTCCCACAGCCTGGGGCCGGACGTCTTGGCGGCGCTTGCCCCCTTCAGCCCCGTGCGGGCGCGGCTGGTTCGTCGTTTTCACGCCGCCCTGCCGGCATACGCCCCCACTCCCCTGCACAGTCTGGACGCTCTGGCCGCCAGGCTTGGTCTGGGCCGCGTTTTTGTCAAGGACGAGTCCCGCCGTTTCGGCCTGAAAGCCTTCAAGGCGCTGGGCGCGTCCTGGGCTGTGGCCCGCCTGCTTGCCCGGCGTCTGGGGTTGCCGTCGGACAGCGTCGGGCCAGCGCTTCTGAGTGCGCTCCGAACGCCGGAGGCGCGGAAAAGAGTGGGGGAAATGACGCTGGTTACGGCCACGGACGGCAATCACGGGCGCGGTCTGGCCTGGGCCGCCCGCCTGTTCGGGCTGCCTGCCGTGGTCTTCATGCCCAGGGGCTCGGCCGAAGCCAGGGCCGAGGCTGTCCGCGCCCTGGGCGCGCGCTGTGAGATTACCGACCTGTCCTATGATGACGCGGTGCGCCACGCCGCCGCATACGCGCGGGCCACGGGCGGCGTGCTGACGCAGGATACGGCCTGGGCGGGCTATGAGGAAATTCCGCGCTGGATCATGCAGGGCTATACAAGTCTGGCTCTGGAGTCGCTGGAGCAGATGCGGGCGTTGGGCGGTCGCGGGCCCACGCATATCTTTCTTCAGGCGGGCGTGGGTTCCTTTGCCGCCGCCGTGCTGGGCTTTTTTGCGACCGAGGCGGCCGAAGCGGGCCACGCCGCGCCCCTGGTCGTCAGTGTGGAGCCGCACAACGCCGATTGCGTTTTTCGTTCCGTGCGGGCCGGGGACGGACGCGCCAGGCCCGTGCGCGGAGCGTTGCGCACCATGATGGCCGGGCTGGCCTGCGGCGAGGTCAGCACGCTGGCCTGGAAGATTCTGCGGGAAGGCCTTTTCGCCGCGGCGGCCTGCCCGGACGGTGTGGCGGCCCACGGCATGCGCCTGCTGGCCGCGCCCCTGCCCGGCGATCCGGCGCTGGTTTCCGGCGAATCGGGCGCCGTGGGCGCGGGCCTGCTGGACTATCTGGCCAACGCGCCCGAAGCGGTCGTCCTGCGTGACGCCCTGGGGCTGAACGGCCATGCCGTGGTGCTGCTTGTCAGCACCGAGGGCGACACCGCGCCTGAAATCCATCGGCAGGTGGTTCGGGAGGGGGTCTGCCCCTTTGCTTTCAGGGGGCAGACCACATAAAAAGCATTGAGTGGTCTTCATCTGCCGCGCATTCATGGGGCCTGACTCCAAAACAGCGCCTGACCCCCGGGCGTCGCTCAGCAGTCCGGCGCTTGCGCCGGGCGGCCCGCCTGTACCGCGTCCAGATAGGCGGCCCAGGCTTCCCCCACGGCAAAAAGCCGTTCACGGGGCAGACGCGCGCTGTCGTAAAGAATAAGCGCAGAGCCGCTCAGGGTATTGCACTCCAGAGACAGCACGCCGTCAATGGCCGGGAGTTTCGCTTTCAGCACGGCGGACACATCCTCCCGCCGCAGGGCGGGATGACGAATGCGCACCCGACCGTCTGAAAAGCTGCGCACATATTTGAGCAGACGCAGCCCGCTCACGGCCTGCCCCCCATGCCCGGGGCCTCAGGCTTTGGCGCCGGAAGGTGCGGGCGCATGGCGTTGAGCGACACCCCCAGGGTGGTCAGATTGTGCAGCAGGGCCGAAAGGCCGGGCGCAAGCGCCATGAACAGCCCGCCGGCCAGAAAGAGACTGTTCAGCGCCAAGGTGGCCGCAAAATTCATGTGGATGCGGCGCAACGTGCCTTCAGCCAACTGCCGGGCCTTAATGATGCCGCCCAGGTCGGCCCTGGTCAGCAGCACATTGGCCACCTCCCGCGCCAGGTCTGTGCCGTCGATCATGGCCACGCCCACATGCGAGGCCGAAAGGGCCGGGGCGTCGTTGATGCCGTCGCCGACCATGAGCACCTTGCAGCCGCTGTCGGTCAGTTCGCGCACCACGTCGGCCTTTTCCGTGGGCAATATCTGGGCGCGAAATTCCGTGATGCCCGCCCGCGCGGCCACGGCCCGCGCCGTGCGCTCGTCGTCGCCCGTGAGCATCAGCACACGCTTGAAGCCCATGCCGCGCAAGGCTTTCACCACCGCGGCGGCTTCCGGCCGCAGGGGGTCTTCGATGGCCAGAACGCCGGCCAGCGCGCCGTCTTCGGCCAGATAAAGCAGGGAGCGGCCCATGGCCGCCTGGCGGGCGATGTCCGCCTCCAGCGGTGAAACGTCCACGCCTTCGTCGTGCTCGATATAGTGGCGGCTGCCCACCCGCAGCTTCTTGCCGTGCAGGGATGAAGCCACGCCGTGGGCCACCACGTATTCCACCTGGGCGTGCTCCTCCTCATGCTGGAGGTTCTCCTCCTGGGCCTTGCGCACCACGGCGCGGGCCACGGGATGGGGAAAGTGCTCTTCCAGGCAGGCCATGACCCGCAGCGCCTCGTCGCGCTGATAGCCCCTGGCGGGAATAACTTCCACCACTCTGGGGCTGGCGTTGGTCAGGGTGCCGGTCTTGTCGAAGATCAGGGTGTCCGCTTCGCACAGGGCCTCCAGATAACGACCGCCCTTGATGACTATGCCGTGCCGCGCGCCTTCGCGCATGGAGGCCAGCACGGCCAGGGGCGTGGCCAGCTTGAGGGCGCAGGAATAATCCACCAGCAGTACCGAGGCGGCGCGCATGGGATTGCGCGTGATCAGCCAGACCAGCCCCGCCAGCGCGAAGGTGAAGGGCACGGCCAGGTCGGCCAGACGCTCGGTCTTGCCCTGAATGCCGGCCTTGAGCGCTTCGGACTGTTCAATGAAGCTGACCACCTGGCGCAGGCGGGTGCCGTCGCCCACCTGGCTGACCCGGATCACCAGCCGCCCTTCCTCCACCACTGTGCCCGCGAACACCGCCGCGCCTTTGGCGCGCGGCACGCCCAGCGGCTCGCCGGTCATGGAGGATTGGTTGACCAGCGCGCAGCCCTCCTCCACAATGCCGTCCACCGGTATGGAGCCGCCGTCGCGCACCACCACGAGATCGCCTTTCTGAACCTGCCCCAGCGGCGCGGACACTTCCATGCCGTCTTTTCCGAGCAGCCAGACGTTGTCCACATTCAGGGTCAGGCTTTCGGTCAGGCTGTCCAGAGAGCGGCGGCGCGTCCAGTATTCCAGGGTTTCGCCCAGGCCCAGCAGCAGGGTCAGCACGCTGACCGTGCGAAAGTCGCGCATGAGAAGCGAGGCGGTGATGGCCGCCGCGTCCAGCACCTCCACATTGAGCCTGCCGCGCAGCAGGGACGCGACGCCCTTGAGCAGAAAGGGCATGGCCGACATGACGCTGCTGACCATGCGCCAGACGCGCGGCAGCAGAGGGCGGATGACAAAAAAGCGGAACAGCGGCAGCAGGCCGCCCGTGGCCGGTTTCTCAGGCAAAAGCTCTGAAATGACGCCTGGCGTGCGCGGAACCGGCTTTTCCCCCTGGACGGCCAGCAGGCGCAGGGCCGCAAGGCGGCTTTGGCTGTCGGCGTAAAAGAAAAGGACACTGCCCACGCGGGGATTGACGCGCACGCCGCTGACGCCGGGCAAATCTTCAAGGCTGCGGGCCAGATCGGCGGTCGCGGACAACGCCAGGGGGCGATGGGCGCGCACGCGCATTCTGCCGTCGACGGCACTGTTGAGCCCCTGAAGTTCATGAATGATGCAAAAGGACATGCGCGCTCCTCTCTAGAAAGCTGAAAAAAAGCCTGAAACGGCTCGGCAAAAAACAGCGCCCGGCCTTGCGGCATCCGCGATAAAGCCGCAAGACCGGGCAAAAACGGGACGGGCGGCTCCGGCTCAGGCCTGGGCCTGCCCCTCCCCTTCGGGGGTTTGGGCCGCCTTGCGCTTGTCTGAAGCCTGGCGGGCTTCGGCGGCGAGGTCTTCCATATCTTCCTTGAAGGCTTCCACCTTGCTCATCAGGGCGTCCTTCACGTCAATGCCCCGGCTGATGAGGTCGGCGGCCACGGGTTTGAGGTTCAGCTTGCCCCGGCTTACGGCCACGGCGCCCAGCGCGCCGAGGGCTATGCCGCTCAGGAAAAACAGTCCGAATTTAAGTCCGTTGTTCATGTCGTCTCCCTTTGCTTGCGGGGCGTTCCTCGCGGGGGCGGCCCCGAAATTAGGACAATATTTGAGTCTTTTCCCCGTCCGCGCGTGAATATGGCGAAAGGGCAACGGGGACAAGATTGTCCGTGACGTCAAATGGCGCAGGCCCGGTGGGCATCTCCACAGCAAAAACGGTCTGCCGGCGGCGAAGGCTGACAGCCGCCTCAAAGCTTACGCGCTTTAGAGTGTTTTGCATTTGAAGTTGCGCTTTCAAAAGCTGCGGCGCATTTCCCCGCAGAGCGGGACGTGTTTGAAAACGCGGTTTTCAGACACGTCCGGCGCGTGCCTCCGCTCTCGCGACCGCCGGAAGTTCATGCCTTTTTCAAAGGCGATGCGCTCTAGTGGGCCGGCCCGGAGATATCAACCTTGATGTGATCCGCTTCGCTGTTGCGCAGGGAAATGGTCACCCCGGACAGGCGCAGGGCCACCGGGTCTTTCAGCGGCGCGCGGCCCACCACGGAAACGGTGGCCCCGGGAATCAGCCCCATGTCGCGAATGCGCCGGTTCATTTCGCCGCAAGCTTCCACGGCGGCGATTTTACCCTGCTGGCCCACATCCATTTTGCGGAGACTGATGATCTGACTCATGCGCGCTTCCTCTTGTCGGCAGCATATGCCGGTTGGTTGTGATGGCGTCTGACAGCCGGGCCGGCGCGGCGCTCCGCGGCGCGGAGAGTTTCCGCGCGCCGTTTGGGGGTCGGCCTCGACGGGCGCCGCGCCGGAATATGAATCCCGGCTGAAAAAAGCTTGCACCAGATTGAATTATAGGTCAAGAAAAAAGAAAGTCGTTTTCAATAAAGGGATAACCTTTACACACAGGAGAAAGTATGCCGTCATATCTCACGCATGCGATGGAAGGTCGGGCGCGCCTGCGCCATCCGGCCCTGGCCGCGTCCGCCGGGCGGGACAGGGCGCTGGCCGCGTTGAGCGGCGCGGAGGGCGTGCTGGAGGCGCGCCCCGGCGTCGGCTCCATTTTGCTGATTCTGGCTCCAGGCGCGGACTTGGGGCGCATTTGCGGGATACTTGAAAACGCTCTGCCGGCATTGCGTCAGGCCGGGCGCGCTTCGGCGGACGTTCCGGCATTGGCTCCCCTTTCCTTTCTCTCCGGCTTTTCACATGGCAAAACCCGCCTCAAGGGGCTGAGCCCGCGCAAACTGGAGGCGCGCGCCCTGCTGGCCGCGTGCGGGCTGAGCATCGCGCTGGGTTTCGCTGGCGGCAAAAACGCCCACGCGCTGGCTGGAACGGTCTTTGGCCTGCTGGCCGCGCGACATGTCTGGACGCGGCGCAAGGCCCTGTAAGCAAGAAGCGCGCGGCGGTGCAAAGGCGTTTTTGCAGCGTTTGCGGGAGAGGCTGAACAGGGCCGGCCTTTACATGCCGGCCCATGCGGATGCTGGCGCGCCCGGTACGCCGTTTTGTCTTTTGGCGCGGGTTCGGCGCAAGGGCATTGCACGGGCGGAAAAGAAAAAACGGATTCAGCCGGCCGGGAAGATCAGGCCGCGCTTCAGCAGTATCCGGGCCAGCGGCGTCACCGGCAGGCCGACCACCGTGCTCCAGGAGCCTTCCACCCGTTCCGCCAGAAAGGCCCCCTGGCCCTGAATGGCGTATGCCCCGGCCTTGTCGTCAGGCTCGCGGGTACGGGCATAGGCCGCCAGCACCGGGCGCGGCCAGGCGTGAAAAAACACTCGGCTCATGTCGCTGAACAGCTCGCAGGGGCCGCCGGGCCACCCCAAAGGCGGCAGCAAGCAGACCGCGCTGATGACATCATGCTCCCGGCCCGCGAGGCGGGTCAGCATCTCCAGGGCGTGGGCCTCATGGCGCGGTTTGCCAAGAATGTCGCCCTCCAGAGCCACCACTGTATCCGCCGCCAGAATCAGAGCGCGGGCGCGGGTCGCGGGGTCGAGGCGGCGTTCCGCCGCCAGGGCCTTGGCGTGCGCCGCGCGGCGGGTATAGGCGTCGGGCTGTTCGTTGACTTCGGGGCGTGGTTCCACGCCTGCGGGAGGGGCCGCCACAAAGGGCAGGCCCCATTCCTCCAGAAATTGCCGCCGCCGGGGCGAGGCCGAGGCCAGGATCAGCTTCAGGCCCGGCGCAAGCCGGAACAGGGGGGCAAACTGTGGACGAAAATCCGCATCCGGCACAGACGCGGGAGTGAGCGGCGCGGCCACGGGCTTACGCCCCGCCCGGCTGATGGCGCAGAATCTCGCGGCCCTGCGTGTCCAGCACGCGAAAGACGCCATCTTCGTACAGGCCGTAACTGCGGGGCGAACCACCCTTGGGCAGAGACAGGGAGCCGGGATTCCAGAAATGCAGGCCGTCCAGGGTTTCGCCGCGCGGCACATGGGTATGCCCGCGCAGGATCGCCGCGCCGCGCGGCATGCCCGGCAGAGGAGGGCGCTCGGGCAGATGGTGCCCGTGGCTGGCGAAAATGCGCAGGCCGTCGGCGTCAATCCAGGCGTTTTCCGTCACCGGAAAGGGCAGCAGGGCCAGATCCACCTCGGCGTCGCAATTGCCGCGCACCGCCACGATGGGGCAGGGCAGGGCGTTGAGGTCGGCCATTTCCTTGAGGACTGTGGGCGTATTGTAGCTTTCGGGCAGAGGATTGCGCGGGCCGTGGTAGACCAGATCGCCCAGTAGCGCCAGCAGGTCGGGGCGCAGCGCGCGAGCCCTGGCCAGCAGAAAGCGCAGGCTTTCCAGCGAGCCGTGCAGGTCGGAGGCAATGAGCAGGCGCATCAGGGCCGCTCCCCTTTATCCCATTCAGCGCGAGGCACGGCCTCTTCCACCAGCATAACCGGGATTTCGTCGCGCACGGGGTAGACCACCTGACAGGTCTGACAGGCAAAGCCCGCGGTTTGTCCGCCGCGGCTCAGGGCTTCCAGAGAACCCAGGCAACGCGGGCAGGCCAGAATTTGCAGTAACTCTTCGGTATTCATGGGCATGACGCATTCCTCGCTGAAAGATTAGCGGCGCAGCATACCCCGATGCGCTCCGGCCTTCAAGGGGAGGCGCGGCGGCCATGCCGGAGGTCGCGCTTGCTTTTTTCAGACACTGGCTTACGCTGACTGACGGGCCTTGCGCAATGAAGCGCCCGCAGGGCCGGACGCGGGTCGGACGCGGAAAGCGCCGTGTGCGCAGACGCATGGCGCGCGGCGCGTGCGCTTCATAAGCCCGTCCGAACCATGGACGCGAAGCGCATTGCGAAAACGGCGTTCCCCATGAAACTCATTGATCTGCATACCCATACGCTGGCTTCGGACGGCACGGACAGCCCCGCGGCTCTGATGGAAAAGGCCCATGCGGCGGGCCTGGCCGCCGTGGCCGTGACCGACCACGACACCGTGGCCGGTCTGGACGAAGCCGAGGAAAGCGGGCGGAAGCTGGGTATCAGGGTGATCCGCGGCTGTGAGCTTTCCACCCATACCGAATACGGCGAGGTGCACATTCTGGGGCTCTGGCTGCCGCGCGATATCGCCCCGCTTGAGGAGCGGCTCGGCTACCTGCGCCGGAAGCGCTGTGAACGGAACAGGGGTATGGTGGAAAAGCTGCGCGCCCTGGGGATGGACATCAGTCTGGAGGAAGTGCGCGCCACGGCCACGGGGAGCGTGGGGCGACCGCATATTGCGGCCGTACTGGCGGCCAAGGGCTATGCGCGCGACGTGGGGCAGGCCTTTCGTGACTATCTGGGCGCTGGCGGCAAAGCCTATCTGCCCAAGGAGGCGCTGGCGCCGGACGTGGCCGTGCGATTGCTGGCCGGCCTGGGGGCCACGGTGTGCCTGGCCCATCCCCTTTTGCAGAAATACCCCGCGCCCTGGCTGGAAGGGCTGGTGAAAAAGCTCTCCGGCTACGGGCTTGCTGCCATTGAAGCCTGGCACAGCGAGCATTCGCAGGCAGATACGCGCCTTTGCGTGGAATGGGCCCGGCGCTTCGGTCTGGGGCTCAGCGGCGGTTCCGACTACCACGGGGCCAACAAGCCCGGCATTCATCTGGGCGTGGGCCGCGGCGGTCTGCGGGTGCCGCTCGACGTGCTGGAAAAACTGGAGGCGCGGCGTCGCGCGCGCGGCCTGCCATGCTGACGCCCCGCCGCCCGGGGCCGTGGTTCCGCCTGTGCCTTCTGTGGGCGTGCTGCTGTCTGGGGGCGATGCTTCATCCGTCATGCTCCGGTCACGCGGCATCGCCTTCACCCGCGCGCCCTTCCCTTGATGTCATGCTCGGCTCCATGCTCATGCTGGGTTTTCGCGGCGCGGAGCTTGCGCCGGACGATCCCTTTCTGGCCGCGGTGCGCGCGGGCAGGGTGGGCCATGTATTGCTGTTTGACCGTGATATTCCCGGCGGCGGGGAGCGCAACATCCGTTCCCCCGACCAGCTCCGCCGTCTGACGGCCGCGCTGCGCGCCGCCGCCCCTGGCCCCATGTTTATCGCCGTGGATCAGGAAGGCGGCCGCGTCCGGCGGCTCAAGCCGCAACGGGGTTTTATGGATCTGCCTTCGGCGCGCGGCATGGGGCGGGAGAGTCCGGCGGCCACCAGGGCGCTGGCCGCGCGGCTGGGCGCGGAACTGGCCGGTCTGGGCATTTCCGTGGACCTTGCGCCCGTGGCGGATGTGGACAGTAATCCAGACAATCCGGCCATCGGCGGGCTGGAGCGCAGCTTCAGCCCGGACCCGGAGCGGACGGCGCGGCATGCCCTGGCTTTCGGGCAGGGCCTGGCGGGGGCCGGGGTCATTCCCGTGCTCAAGCATTTTCCCGGCCAGGGCGGCGCGCGGCAGGATTCGCATCTGGGCCTTACCGACATCAGCCGCTGCTGGGAGGGCGGCAGTGATCTGCTGCCCTATGCGGAGGCATTTCGCCAGGGCTGGCCGGGCATGGTCATGGTGGGGCATCTCTACCATGCGGGGCTTGATGCCGAGCACCCGGCCACGCTGTCGAGAGTGGTGGTCACCGGTCTGCTGCGCCAGGGCCTGGGCTGGCGGGGCGTGGTCATCAGCGACGACATGCAGATGAAGGCCATCACTGAGCGTTATAGCCTGGAGCAGGCCATGTGGCTGGCCGTACAGGCCGGGGTGGACATTCTGATTTTTGGCAATAACTTGCGCTGGGAGCCTGATCTGCCCGAAAAAGCGCATGCGACGCTGCGCCGCCTGGTGGACAGCGGCAAAATTTCGCCGGAGCGCATCCGCGCCTCGTGGGAACGAATATGCGCGCTGCATGCGGCCCGCGCGCGTCAGGGCGGCGTCGCCGGGTCGCGGCGGTAAGAAAAGCGGTGGGGTGGCGTTTCAAACCCGCGCCATGGCATGCAGCGCGCGAAATGCCGCCACTACGCCATTGGGCTCAGACCTCCCGGCCGCAGCATTTCTTGTATTTCTTGCCGCTGCCGCAGGGGCAGGGGTCGTTGCGGCCCACGCGCGGGGCGGCCTTGGCCGGCGTGGCCCTGGCGGGCCGGCTCTCTTCCTCGCCGCCGCCGGAATAGGACAGGCCCGCCGTTTCCTCACGGTGGCGGAACTCCAGGGCGCGGGCCGCTTTTTCCGCCTCGGCGCGGGCCTGCTCTTCCTCAGGGCTGACCCGCTGCACGCGCACGCGGGTCAGCGAGCGGAACACGCTTTCACGAATCTGGAAGAGCATGTCCTGGAACATGTCGAAGCCCTCGCGCTTGTACTCCAGCTTGGGGTCGCGCTGGCCGTAGCCGCGCAGGCCGATGCCGTCACGCAGGGCGTCCATGTTGCGCAAATGTTCCTTCCAGCAGCGGTCCAGCTCTTCCAGCAGGAAGTAACGCTGGATGTCCTTGTAGCTTTCGCCGGCGGCGGCCTTCAGTTCGTCCAGAATGCCGCGCGCCAGCGTTTCGCATTCTTCCCGTGCGGGCAGGGGGGCGTTTTCGGGCAGCGCGCGATCCAGGTTGAAAACCTCGCGCAGCCGCGCCATGACGGCCCGGCGCGCCTCTGGCAGGTCATCGGGCGCTGCATTGTCCAGCGGGCCATAGGCGTCGTCCAGCACATCGCTCATAAATTCGTTGAGCACCGGCTCCAGGTCTTCCTCAATCATCAGTTCGCGGCGCAGGGTATAGATGACCTCGCGCTGCTGGTTCATGACGTTGTCATAATCCAGCAGGGTTTTGCGTATCTCGAAGTGGTGGGCCTCCACCCGCTTCTGGGCGCTTTCCACCGCGCGGGTGACCATGGCGTTTTCAATGGCCTCGCCGTCGCGCAGGCCCAGTTTTTCCATCAGGCCCTTGATCCGGTCAGAGCCGAACAGGCGCATCAGATCATCTTCCAGAGAGAGATAAAAGCGGGAAGAGCCAGGGTCGCCCTGACGGCCCGAACGACCGCGCAACTGGTTGTCGATGCGGCGGCTCTCGTGCCGCTCGGTGCCCAGAATGTGCAGGCCGCCCAGCTCCACCACGCCTTCGCCCAGCACAATATCCGTACCGCGCCCGGCCATGTTGGTGGCGATGGTCACTTTGCCCTTCTGGCCCGCCTGGGCCACGATTTCGGCTTCCTTCGCGTGCTGCTTGGCATTGAGCACGTTATGCGGAATGCCCAGCCTGGTCAGGCGCTGGGAGAGCATTTCTGAAGTCTCAATGGAAATGGTGCCCACCAGTACGGGCTGTTCCTTCTGGTGCAGCTCGGCGATGGCCGCCGTGATGGCGTCGAATTTTTCTTTGCGGCTGCGGAAGATCAGGTCTGGATAATCCTTGCGGATCATGGGCCTGTTGGGCGGGATGGAGATGACTTCCAGATTGTATATCTGCTGAAATTCCACGGCTTCGGTGTCCGCCGTGCCGGTCATGCCCGAAAGTTTGTCGTAGAGACGGAAGTAGTTTTGAAAGGTGATGGAGGCCAGGGTCTGGTTTTCCGCGGCGATGGTGACGTGTTCCTTGGCTTCCAGGGCCTGGTGCAGGCCGTCGGAGTAGCGGCGTCCGGCCATGAGGCGGCCCGTGAATTCATCCACAATGACCACCTGGTCGTCCTGCACAATGTAATCCACATCGCGCTTGAAAACCTGATGGGCCTTGAGAGATTGCAGCACATGGTGCTGGGCCGTGATGTTGGCCGGGTCAAAGAGGTTGTCCAGCTTGAGCAGTTCTTCGCAGCGAAGCACGCCCGCGTCCGTAAGCATGGCGGTGCGGGCTTTTTCGTCAATGGTGTAGTGCTCGGGCGTGAGCTGGCGCACGATGTCGTCCACCGTGCGGTACATGCCCACGGATTCTTCCGACGCGCCGGAGATGATCAGCGGCGTGCGGGCTTCGTCAATGAGAATGGAGTCCACTTCGTCCACAATGGCGAAGTTGTGGCCGCGCTGCACAAGCTGGTCGGCATAGAATTTCATGTTGTCGCGCAGGTAGTCGAAGCCGAATTCATTGTTGGTGCCGTAGGTGATGTCCGCGTTGTAGGCGACCTTGCGCTCGGCGTCATCCAGACCGTGCACGATGACGCCGGTGCTCAGGCCGAGAAAGGAATACAGCTTGCCCATCCAGGCCGCGTCGCGTGAGGCCAGATAGTCGTTGACCGTGACCACATGCACGCCCTTGCCGGCCAGCGCGTTGAGCACCACGGCCAGGGTGGCCACCAGGGTTTTGCCTTCGCCGGTCTTCATTTCGGCGATTTTGCCCTTGTGCAGAACCATGCCGCCGATCAGCTGCACGTCATAATGGCGCATGCCCAGCACACGGCGCGAGGCCTCGCGCACCAGGGCGAAAACTTCGGGCAGCAGTGCGTCCAGACTCTTGCCGCCCTCCCGCACGTCTTTTTTGTATTGCGCAATGCGGGCGGCGAAGGCCGCGTCCTCCAGTTGCCGCATTTCGGGCTCCAGGGCATTGATGCGCTGCACCTGGGGGCGAAGACGGCGCAGATAGCGCTCGTTCTTGCTGCCGAATATTTTTTTGAAAAGAAAACCGAACATGAATGCTCCTCTGCTTCACACGCCGGGCCGCGGGCGGCTCCGGCCGGGTATTCCGGTACGGGTGATGACGGCGGGCGTTTCGCGCTGCCGTGGCATCTCATAAAAATAAGTCATTATGTCATGCTTGGCAATGCGGCGCGCCTTGCGGAACACAACCGGCGGCGCCCCTGACCAGCAGCGTATTGACAGGGCCTGACTCTAATAGCTAGGCCCTGGCGGCCGATAAGACAGAGAGGAGAAAGAGGCCCGGCCTCAGAGCTCAAACTGCTCCTGCTTGATGACGGCTTCGGCCTTGATGCGGTCCAGCAGCTCGGCGAAGGTCGCTTTGACGTTCTCGCGGATGTCACCGGCCACCACCAGAAAGAGCAGGTCGTCGCCGGGCTTGAGCAGGCCCTCTTCCGCCTGGGCCACAATGGCGAAAATGCCGGGGCGCTGTTCCATCTCACGACAGATTGCGCGCATTTTCACGGGGTCGTGGCTGACGCGCACGGCGCTGACCGGCGTATGGCCCTTGCGGGACCAGCCGCGCGCCACGCCGTTGTGCACGAGCACCATGCCCACATGATCGGTGAAGCCGGGGCGGGCTTTGAGTTCCTGAAGAGTTTTGTTAATATCCATAAGAACCGCCTTGGTTGAAAGGGTATGGGCCTGATCAGCATATACGCGGGCCTTCCGCTCATAAAGGACTTTATTGATGGCGCAGTTATCGCAGCTTCTGTCCCGCCTGCCCGAGGGCAAGGATGTGCACATGAGCACCATGGGCCATGTGCTCTGGGTCTGCTGGCACAACAACCTTGACCCGGCGGTAAGCCAGACCCTGCTCAACTACGGCGGCATGCTGGTGGGCGAGGAGCGCGAACAGGCCCTCTGGTTCTTTTTTACCGACGATGTTTTTCTGGCCCTGGCCCGGCTTATGGTCTGGGGCAATTTCAATGAGCTGGCCGTCAGCATTGAGCTTTTTCCGGGCCGTCTGCAACTGAGCAGCAAGCGCACGGCCAGTCTTTCCCTGGACGGAGCGCTGCAGGCCCAGCAAATGCTGGTGCGGGACAACCTGGAGGTGTGGGTGCACCCCAAAAGCCGGGAAGGGCGGAGCTCACTGCCCGGCATTTCCTTTGAAAGCCGTTCGCCCCGCCAGGGCATGGCCTCTGTGGACTGGGCCACGCCGGTGGTGGACGTGCGCATGCCGTATTCCTCCACCCAGGCCTGGTTCGCCATTCTGCACCCTTTGGGCAGTCCGCTGGACAAGGCCTTTCAGAATGGCTGGAGCGCCATGTTCAAGCGCATCGAGGAGCTGCTGCAAAAGCACAAGATCAAGTCCATCGTGCACGGCCCCTTTGTCATGATATCCGTGGACAATCTGCTGATGCTGCGCACCTTTCTGCGCGACTATCTGCACAGTTTCGACAAAGAGAACAACGAGCCCGGCGCCTGCTGGCCCTGCGTCTGCGTGGTGGCCGACCGCAACAATCTCAATTTCAATACGGAGTTGCCCAAAAAAATCGGCCTGCAATGGGACAATCTGATGCCGGATTTCCCCTACATGAGCTACCGCAACGCCTACTTGCTGGGCGACGGTTTTACCGTGCGGGATTTGCGCTTTACCGGCGACCAGACCAGCATGGACAGCTGGTGCAATGTGCTGCTGGATGAAAACAGCATCAGCGCCCGTTCCATCCCCCTGCTTATGGCCGGGCAGCTTACGGCGGGCGGCTCCGGGGCGGAGGGCTGCTTTTATTGCGGCATTCCCAGCCACACGGCGTCGGAGTGCCCCACGCGCGCCTATTTCCCCAGCCGGCCGGAAATCTGGGAAGAAGTGGCGGGCCTGGACCTGGAGAAAATCAATGACGCCTTCCGGCGCATTGAAATGGTGCTGGAGCAAAAGGGGACGGACGGTTACGAGGAATTGCTGGAGGGCAAGGACGACACGGCCCTGCTGATGCAGGCCGTGCTGGATATCAACGGGCCGAGCCAGTTGCGCAATGTGCCCCGGCACTGGCTCTATCGCCTGCGCGAACCGGACCCGGAAGAGGAAAAACCCACCCGTGACGACAGCCCGGCCTGGGATTTGCTGGATCAGCTGTCCAGAGCCGCGCCCGACGAGCTGTCTGATCTGGAAAAGAAGGTGGCCCAGTGCATCACGCGCCACCAGCGCGACCCGCGCCTGCGCATGGTGAAGGCCTTTCTGCTCATCCAGAGGAATGATTTCAGCCATGCCGCGACATGCTTTCGCGAAGCGGCCAGCCTGACCCCGGCCCCCACGCTCCAGGCCTGGAACGAGTATCTTCAGGCCCGGCTTTCGGAAGAACAGGGCCAGTACGGCACGGCCATCGAGCAATATGACCGGGTCTGGCGGGTCATGCCCCAGTGGCGTGACGTGCAGTACCGGGGCATTGTCTGCCGGGTCAAGATGGGCTTCGCCGAACAGGTGCTGGAACAGATCACCAGGCTGGTTCGCGAAGAACCCTCCTATTTCAACCGCGTGCTTATTGACCCGGCCCTGGAGCGCGGACGGCTGCTGATACTCTCCTCGTTGTATGATCTCTGGGCCGAAGCCAAGAAGAACGCCGAGGATGAGCGGATCAAAATCAATGCTATGGAGGCGCGGCTCAACGACTGGTTTTCGCCGGATCATCCCGTGCAGCTGAATCTTGGGCGCAAGATACGCACGCTGGAGGAACTGAGCAACATCAACAACTATCTGGCTTTTCTTCAGGTGGTGGAGCAACGCCCGCTGCTGGAAAAAGAGCTGGGAGAGAGCATCGAGCACGAAGTGGAAGAGCTGAGAAACCACTACAAATACTATCTGGATGTGCTTCAGGAAATCCGCGACGAAGCCTCCTGGTTTCCCTTTCCTTCGGCGTTGCGCGATTTCAGCAGCGATTTCAATGAAAGCGCGGGCATCATCAACTGGGCCTTTGCCTGCAATTTTAATGAGGCGGAGATCTTCAAGCGCGCCCAGTCCACCATGCCCAGAATCAATGAATTGCTGCGCAATCTGAAAAAACGTCTCAAGTTCCTGCGCATGGTGCGCGACAGCACGCTTTTCGGCCTGACTATGGTCAAGACGTTCATCTGGGTGGAAATTGTGGGGCTGCTGCTCTGCTTTCTCGGCGTGCCCGTGGTGGTCTTCTGGGGCGAGAGCCTGCACCTGGGCTGGCTCAAAAATCTGCTGGGCGAAAACCAGTGGTCCATACAAAGGGTGCTGGCGGTTATTGTCACCATTATCGCCATTGGCATCGGGGCGTTGCGCACGACGCTGATTTTTGACC
Source organism: Desulfovibrio sp. SGI.169 (assembly GCF_050313595.1). NCBI lineage: Bacteria > Pseudomonadati > Thermodesulfobacteriota > Desulfovibrionia > Desulfovibrionales > Desulfovibrionaceae > Desulfovibrio > Desulfovibrio sp. SGI.169. Next base: position 83,200 of record NZ_JBNPLS010000006.1, read on the forward strand.
GCAAGCGGGAAAAACTCCTGGAACAGGCCCGTGAGCAGCGTGAAAAGGCCCAGCAGATGCGGCTGGATCGCATTCGCAAACAGCGCGCGGTCGAGGCGGAAAAGGCCCGCCGCGCGCAGCAGGCCGTGAACGAGCGCGAAATGCAGCGCCAGCTCAAGGAGCGCAACAAAAGCTGAACGCCGGCGAGAGGCTTGTCAGATTTATCAATGAAAATTATTGATAAAGAGACATTCGCCGCAGGAGGTGGACATGCCGACTCTGAAGGATTTCGCGCTCTTTGACATAGACTGGAATCTCACGCCGGAACACGCGGTCACCATGTATCTGGAATGGGGCAATAACGACTGGCACGCCGAGTATCCGCCGGTGCGCTCCAAAGAGGATGTGGCCCATTATTTCGTGGTGGACAGCTGGCAGGATCCTCCGGTGGTGCGCCTTGTGCGGCGCAATTCCGAGCGGGCCGACGACCTGATCAGCGTGCCGCTGCCGGACGAGCTGTTGCCGGATTACCGGCAGGCCCACGGCATGTGGCGGGGCATCAGCGAACCCACGCCCAAAATCAAGGCCTGGCTGAAAAGCGAGCTGGGGCAGTAGAGCATTTTCACATAGCAAGTGTTCCGCCGGCAGCGAGAGCTGACCGATGCCGCGCTTTGGCCGCGGGCAAGGCTGCGGGCCGCCCCTGACGCATGACGCAAAGAAAGGGCTGTCGCTTTTCGCAGCCATGCGGGCCCGTGTTGCAACACGGCTTCGTCGTGGAGGGTTCAGGCAGGCGGCGCATGCTGAAGCGGGTGAACTCTGACTTTGGAAACAGTCAAAGCTCACCCGCTTCAGCAACTTTTGCGAACGATTCCGCAAAGATTCCGCGCAGGGTTCTACGCGAAATCTTTGCGGTCAGACACGGGGTCAGGCATTTTTCATTTCGCCAATCAGCTCCGTAAGCTCCTGCGTCTGGTTGGCCAGCTCGGACACGGCCTTGGCCGCTTCGGCCATGGCGTCGGCGATCTGCTTGCTCATATCGTTGCATTCGATAATGGAGTGGTTGATCTCCTCGCTGGCGGCGGACTGCTCTTCACTGGCGGTGGCGATGGCGTTGACCTGATCGGCAGTGGCTTCCGCCGTGGCCACGATTTCTTCCAGGGCGTGACCGGACTCATTGGCGAACTGCGTGGCCTCCTCAATCTGGCTCACGGCATTGTCCACCGAAGCGGTGCTCTTGGCGGTGCTTTCCTGAATGGCCCTGATGGCGTTGCCCACATCGTTGGTGGAGGCCATGGTTTTTTCGGCCAGCTTGCGCACCTCGTCAGCCACCACGGCAAAACCGCGTCCGGCTTCGCCGGCGCGGGCGGCCTCAATGGCGGCGTTGAGGGCCAGCAGGTTTGTCTGATCCGCGATATCCGAGATGACGCCCATGATTTGGTCAATGGAGCGGGCGTGCTCATTGAGCTGGCTCATGTCTTCCTTGAGTTCCAGCGAAACCTGATGCACGGATTCGATACGCCGCAGAGAGCGTTCCACCACCTGGGCGCCCGCTTCGGCTTTTTCCTTGGTTTCGGCTGAAGCCGAAGAGGCGGAAGAGGCGTTGCGGGCCACTTCCTGCACGGTGGCGTTCATCTCGTTCATGGCCGTGGCGGCCTCGGAAAGGCGCTGGGCGGCCTCGCCCGCGCCCCGGTCGGACTGCTCAACCTGGGCGGAAAGCTCGGTGGAGGCGGAGGAAAGCACATTGCCCATCTCCTCCAGTCTATTGGCCACGGTCAGAATGGCCTGCGCCTTGGCCTGGGCTTCCTGCCCGGCCGCCTCTGCCTTGCGCATGGCCTCCTGTGCCTTGGCCGTGGCTTCTCCGGCGTTTTTGGACTCCAGCTCGGCCTTTCGGATGTTGGACTCCAGCGCGGCCACCATTTCCACAATGGCGGCATAGACGCCCTGCTTTTTGCCGCCGTCATCCACATTGTAGTCGCCATTCACCACACGGCGGGCAACGGCGTTCAGTTCGGCCGGGTCCTTGCCCAGCTGGCGCATCACGTTGCGGGAAATGAAGAAGGTGATGACAATGCCGCAGAGCAACGCCACAACGCAGAGAACGATGGTAATGAAGTTGGCGTCGTCATTGCTCTTTTGTACCTGTTGCACGCCAAATGCGGACAACGCTGTGCTATCGGCCTCAATCTTCTTGAACTGCTGGCCCATATCTCGCATATCCGCGCCTCTCTGACGCATAAAGTCCACATATGCCTGGGCGACGGGGACATATTGGGCCGCCGCCTGAACAACAACGCCCATCGCGGCCTTGTTGTCGGGCGCACGGAAGCGTTGTTCCTGCTCAATCATGGCGGCCTGCATATTCTTCAGGGAGTCTGAGGCGGAGTCAAGCTCTTCCGGCGTGGAGCTCAGGGAGAGGCTGCGGAGCACGGCCTGCAGTCTGTTGAATTCAATGCGCAGATCCCACACCTTTTTCTGGTCGTCGACTCTGGTCTGGTCAACGCCGCTGGCAAGCATGACGCCGTGGATTACCTTTTCCATCGAGTCAAAGGCATTGGTCAGCGCCACGCGGGCCTCATCGGCCCGGGTCAGCAGACCGTCGCCGGTCTGCTTGTCGTTGATGCATTTCTGCAATAACGGCAGGCTGGTTTCCAAATCCTTGATGCAGACTTCCATCTTCTGCCTGTTTTCGGGGTTTACCATCAGGGGAAGACACAGTTCGAGCTGCTTTTTGGCTTCGGCAAACTGCTCGACAGCGTGCTTTGCAAAGCTGCCGTCCCCGTAAACGACAAAACGCAGATAGGCGTTCTGCGTATTCAGCAGCGCAGTCTTGCTGTTTTCGATATATGCGGCCTCACGGGAAAAAAGGCTCATTTTGCCACTCAAATAGTAGGAAGCCCCACCCAGCGTCAACGTCATCAAAAGAATCAGTGAAAAACCCAGCATCAGTTTTGTCTGCAGCTTCATGACATCCTCCAGCTTTCCTCTCGGTTTAAGGCGGCGTATCCGCGTACGCGTTCCGGCTCAACTTCCGTGATTCCGCGCCGGCGGCGCGGCAAGGCAGAAAACAGCTTTGCCGTTGCCGGTACGGCGCTGGCCGGTAGCTGACGCCGGGCTGGCGTCATGCCGTGGAAAATTCACTATCGCGCCACAACCGACCGCATTTTTCCTCTCCAGTGCGAATGCGCGTCTCATTTGGTATCGGCCGAAAATACGGACACTTTAGTGTTGGTTCTGTTTTTCAAGGGCTTCTCTCAGCTTGCCGCGCCGCGCGCTCCGGCGGCCTCGCCTGGCGCAAGGCTCAGGCCAGCCAGCAGGCCGCTGCGTGCGCGCCCCGCGCAACGGCGGGCGGCATGTGGTCCATGCATCGCGGCAGGGCTTGCGGGCAGCGGGGTTGAAAGGGGCAGCCCGCCGGCATGTGCTGGAGGGAGGGCACGCTGCCCTGAATGGCGGGCAGGCGCGTCAGCCGCATGGAACTGCGGCCGGGCGCGGAGCGCATCAGGCCCCTGGTGTAAGGGTGGCGCGGGTTGGCAAAAAGCTCGCGCGCCGGGGCGCATTCCACCAGATGACCGGCATACATGACGCCCACCATGTCCGCCACCTGGGCCACCACGCCCAGGTCGTGGGTAATGAGCAGCACGGCCATGCCGCGCTCGCGGCTCAGGCCCAGAATCAGACGCAGAATCTGCCCCTGGATGGTGGCGTCCAGAGCGGTGGTTGGCTCGTCGGCCAGCAGCAGTTCGGGCCGGCAGGCCAGCGCCATGGCGATCATCACGCGCTGGCGCATGCCGCCGGAAAGCTGGTGGGGGTAGTCGTCATAGCGACTGTGCGGCGAGGGAATGCCCACATCAGCGAAAAGGCGCTCCGTCTCCCGGCGGGCCTCGGCGCGGCCCATGCCAAGATGCAGACGCAGCGGCTCGGCCGCCTGCTCGCCCACACGCAGAACAGGGTTGAGAGAAGTCATGGGCTCCTGAAAAACCATGCCGACGCGCCGCCCCCTGATGCCGCGCAGCTTTTTTTCCGGCAGGCTGAGCAGGTCGTCGCCGTTCAGCAGCGCCCGGCCCTCAAGCACGGCATGTTCCGGCGTGAGGCGCAGAACGGCGCGGGCCGTGAGACTTTTGCCGCAGCCCGATTCGCCCACCAGGCAGGTAACGGCGGCACGCGGCAGGTCAAGGCTGACCTTGCGCACGGCCGGCAGCAGGCGGCCCGCCAAGGGAAAAAGGACGGAAAGCTCTTCCAGACGAAGCAGGGGGGCGGCGCCCGCGGGCGTGGAGGCGGTATGGCGCATGGGCGGCTTTTCAGGCATCGCTTTTTCCCTCAGGCACGAAAAACAGCCGAAGCGGGGGAACGCCCGCCGGTCGCGCATACGGGCCGCCGCCGCGCCGCCTGACGCCGCGCGAAAAGGCGGCGGTCAGTGCTGAACCTGAGCGTTGCGGAAGTTGACATACGCCTCGCGCATGGCGATATAGGGGTCCACCGCGGCGTTGTTCAGGTCTTCATACAGGGGCAGCACATCACCCAGCGCATTGAAACGCAGGGCCATTTCCGAGCTGGTGGCCAGCTCCCAGGGGTAGACGTAGAAAAACGGGTCAGTAAAACAGTCTCCCGCGCGGCCTATGCTGTCGCGCGCGGAACTGGGGCCGATAAAGGGCCAGATCACGTAAAAGCCGTGGCCGATGCCCCAGCGCCCAAGGGTCTGGCCGAAATCTTCGCCGGAGGGGTCTACGGGCACAATGGTTTTCTTGCCCTTGGCCACATCCGCGAAACCCAGCGATGTGATTGTGTTGATGAAAAAGCGCCCGAACTCCACCCCGGCCTCCATGAAGCGGAACTGGAGGATGTTGTTTATAAAGCGCATGGGAAAGAGCGCGTTGGAGAAGAAGTTTTTCAGACCGCTGCGAATCTGGCGGGGCGTTATGAAAACCCAGGCGTCATACGCGGGTTTGGCGATATAGAGATAAAAAATGTCGTTGAAGTGGAACCAGAAGCGGTTCCAGGGCTCCAGCGGGTCAGCTATGCTGGCCGCCGGGGCGGCGTCATAGTCGTCCAGATTGTCGGACTGCTGCATCTGACCGTAGGGGTGTACGGTGATGGCACCCGGCGTCAGAACCGGGCTGGCCCCGTAAACGGTGGAAGGCGCGCGGGTCGCGTCCGCCTGGGCGGCCGACGCGACGGCGGGCAGGACCCAGACCAGGAAGAGCAGCAGACAGCAGGCCGGGGCCAGATGCCCGCCGCCCGTGGAGCGGACGAATGAACCGAAGCGGAAGGGGCGTGCGCTATTTGACATTTTGCTGACGTACTTCCTGGGCTTTGGCGCGCACGCGGGCAATGAGCTGATCCGGGCTGGCGCTGTTCAGAATGTCCTGAAACTGGGTGCGGTAGTTCTTGACCAGGCTGATGTTTTCGATCAGCACGTCATAGACGCGCCAGTTGCCGTCCTTGGGCAGCATGCGGTAGGAGACGGGCACTTTTTTGCCGTCCTTCATGGTGATGAGGGTGCGCACCTCCGTGCGGTCGCCCGCGGCGGAGGAAACTTCTCCGGTGTAGACCACCTGTTCGCCATTGTAGCCGTCAATCTTGTTCACATAGGTGCTGATCAGCAGATCCGCGAAGGCGTCGCTGAAGTCCTTCTGCTGCCGGGGCGCGAAGGCGCGCCAGCGCGGGCCCACCGTGCGCGAGGAAAATTCCTTGAAGTCAAAAATATGCAGCACTTCGTCTTCAATCTGCTGGCGCAGGGGGCCGCGTGTGGTCGGGTTGACGTAGTCGGGATTTTTGATGCAGGCGAGAATGCGGTTGGTGGCGGTTTCCAGCGCCTGGCGGGCGGGCGAGGCAGCCGCCTGGGCGGCCTGGGCCGGGGCGGAAAAGACGGCCAGGCCCAGCGCCAGGGCGCAGAACATGGCAAAAATGCGCGCGCATGCGAAAAGGCGGGGCATATCATACACCTCCGAAAGCGTATTTGCCGAGCAGCGATTCCAGGTCTACCGGAGATTCCGTCTCCGTGATGATGCCGCCGGGCGCGAGTATTGTTTCCGAGCCGCCTCTGGAGAGGCTGACATACTTGTCGCCGATCAGGCCGCTGGTCTTGATGGAAGCGATGCTGTCGTCGGAAAGGCGCAAGTCTTTGTCCAGGCGCAATCGCACCACAGCCTGGCTGTGCACGGGGTCGGGGTCAAGGCTGATGGACACCACCCGGCCCACGGGCACGCCCGCCAGCTCCACATCCGCGCCCACCCGCAGACCCGATGCGGAATCAAAGCGGGCGGCAAGCTCAAAGCCCTGATTCACAAAAAGTTCCATGCGGCCCAGCTTGATGGTCAGGTAGGCCACGCATACCAGGCCCAGCAGCACAAAGATGCCCACAGCGGTTTCGCGGATGCTGTTCATGCGTTTTCAGACTCCAGACCGCCGGTATGGCGGAATATTGCGCTTTTCAGTATATGTGCCCGGCCGCAAAGTTTCAAGCCCGCCGGTCCCGCCCTGTCAGGACGCCAGCCATCTGTCCAGAGCCGCGCGCACGGTCGGGTCCGGCGGCTGGTGCAGGGCCAGGCGCTGATCCCCGGCTTCGCGCCGGAGAAACTGGCGCAAGTAGGGGTCGGGGCTGGCCTCCAGCTCGGCCGGACCGCCGGCGAATGCCGCGCCGCCGTCGCGCAGCACCAGCACATAGTCGGCAATGGCGCGCAGGCTCGCCAGATCATGGCTGACCACCACCAGCGTCATGTCGGGGTATTGCCCGTGCATGGAGCGCAGCAGTTCATCCATGCGGGCGGCGGTGATGGGATCCAGCCCTGAGGTGGGTTCGTCGCAGAGCAGCACACGCGGTTCGGCGATGATGGCCCTGGCCAGGCCCGCGCGCTTGCGCATGCCGCCGGACAACTGGTTGGGGTAAAAGTCGGCAAAGTCCTCCAGCCCAACCATGCGCAGCACGCGCAGGGCCGCTTCGCGAATCAGGGCCTTGGGCAGGCGCAGATGCTCGCTCAGGGGCAGGGCCACATTCTGGGCCAGAGAAAGGGCGCCCAGCAGCGCGCCATCCTGAAAAAGCACGCCCATGCGGCGGCGCATGCGGCGAAATTCCGCGCGGTTCAGCGTGAAAAGATTCCGGTCGCCGATGAACACGTCGCCGGACAAAGGCCGTGAAAGGCCGATGATATGTCGCAGCAGGGTGGACTTGCCGCAGCCCGAACCGCCCAGAATGACGGAAACCTTGCCCCCCGGCAGGACGGCGTTGACATCCCGCAGAACCACATGTTCGCCGTAACCCACGCTCAGGGCGCGAAATTCAATGTCCCAGGCCCGCATAATTCCACCTACAGTAAAAAGGAGGTCAGCACATAGTCCGCCGCCAGAATCAGCACGCAGGAAATGACCACCGCCGAGGTGGTGGCGTTGCCCACGGCTTCGGGGCCCACGCTGTCGCGGCGCAGATGGGTGTAATACCCCTGGCGGCAGCAGACCGTGGTGACCAGCAGGCCGAAAACCACAGATTTGACAAAGCCGCCGGCCACGTCGGTCATGGTGACGGAACTGGCGATGCGGTAAAAGTAGGCCCCCTCGTTGATGCCCAGCATGAGCACGCCGGTAAGGTAGCCGCCGAGGATGCCGATAACGTCGAAAATGGCCGTGAGCAGGGGAAAGGAGAGCAGAGCGGCCAGCAGACGCGGGCTGACCAGGTAGGCCATGGAGTTGATGTCCATGACATCCAGGGCGTCAATCTGATCCGTGATGCGCATGACCCCGATTTCCGCGGCTATGGACGAACCCGCCCGCCCGGTGAGCATGATGGCCGTGAGCACCGGCCCCAGTTCGCGGATCAGGGTCAGGGATACGGCCGAGCCCAGCATGCCCACGGAGCCGAACTGGACCAAAGTGTAATAGCCCTGAAGGCCCAGCACCATGCCGCAAAAGACGCCGATCAGCAGAATCACGAACAGGGATTTGTGGCCGATCACATATATCTGCTGCAGAGTGCGCGGAAAAATTCTGGCGCTGGTGAATATCTGACGCAGCCCCTCCAGCATGAACAGGGTCATGCCGCCCACGGCGTCGATGCCGCGCAGGCAGGGACGGCCCAGAAGGCGCAGGAAGCTTGATCCGGTGTTGCGCATGTTCACGGTCGGCCTCAGCGTCCGGCTTTCCGGGCTTTGCCGGAAACCGCCTTTTTGGAAACCAGAACGGGTTTGCCCAGTTTCATGCGTTGCAGCTCCTCGCGCAGATTGGCGGCATCCGGTTCAGTGCCGCGCAGAAGAACCAGCACCAGCAGCACCTTGCCGCTCTTTTGCTGACGGGTGCGCAGACCCTTGCCCTCCAGCCGCGCGCGCAGCTTGTCCGCGTCGGCCTTGTCTCTGAAGGCGGCCGCCTGGTAGATGAAATCAAACAGGGCTTCGGCCCGCGGCGCTTGCTGCGGCGTCTGGGGCCTGGCCGCCTGGGCCGGCGCGCGTTGCCCCCGCGTCGCGGCGTCCGTTCCCGGCGCGGGCGTGTTCGCCTCCGGGCGGATGCCCCAGGCGGCCAGGCCCGCGCCCTGAGGGCGGCTGAAAGGATAGGCGGGCGGCGTTTGCGCGGGTGGGGCGGAAATTTCAGGCCGTTCCGGGCCGGCGGCGTCCGCCGGGGGGGGCTCCGCCGGCGTCGGCTGGCCGGCGGGAACCCCCGCGGACGGTACGGCGGCCAGCTCGGCGGCCAGACCGGCGACGGCCTGGGGCGTCGGCTCCTCATGGGCCATGCCGGTCATCTGTTCCACGCGTTTTTCAGGGTTCTGACCGCGCCCGACCATGAAGCCCATGAAAAACGCCCAGCCCACGACGGCAATCAGCGCCAGACCCAGGGTGGCCACGGCCACGCGGGACAGGTTGATGCTGAAGCCGCGCGGTTCGTCGGCGGCTGCCCTCTGAAAGCTTTTCCGCAATGGACGGGGCATAGGCGCTACATGCTCTCCGGCGCGCTGACGCCCAGAACGTCCAGGCCGTTGCGCAGCACCTGGGCCACGGCGCGCAGCAGGGCCAGCCGGGCCAGAGCGCGCGGCCGGTCGTCGGCCAGCAGCACCTGATGTTTGGCGTAATAACTGTGCAGCAGACCCGCCAGTTCGCTCAGGTAATGGCTCACATGATGGGCCGCCAGGGCCTGGGCGGCCGCTGTCAGCATGTCCCCAAAGGCGGCGGCCTTGCGCAGCAGGGCCAGGTCTTCTGGCGTGTCCAGACCGGCCAGCATGGCCTCGTTCACCGCGGCCGGCAGGCTGACGCCGCGCTCGTCCGCGCGACGCAGCACGGCGCAGATGCGGGCGTGGGCGTACTGCACATAATAGACCGGGTTGTCCAGGCTGCGCTGTTTGGCCAGTTCCAGATCGAAATCCAGAGGGCTGTCGCTCTTGCGCGAGAGAAACATGAAACGCGCCGCGTCCACGCCCACTTCGCGCAGCACGTCGGCCAGGGTTTCAAACGTGCCCGCGCGGGTGGACATGCTTACGGGCTTGCCGTCCCGCAGCAGGTTGACCAGTTGGATCAGAACCACCTCAAAACTGTCGCGCGGCTGGCCCATGGCCGTGACGGCCGCGCGCATGCGCGGCACGTAGCCGTGATGATCCGCGCCCCAGACATCAATGAGGCGGTCGTAGCCGCGCTCGAACTTGTCGTGGTGATAGGCGATGTCTGTGGCGAAGTAGGTCAGGCTGCCGTCGGATTTTTTCAGCACGCGATCCTTGTCGTCGCCCAGCCGTTCCGTGGCGAACCAGTAGGCGTTCTCTTTTTCATAGGTGTAGCCGGAACGGTTCAGGGCGCTGAAGGCCGCGTCCACCGCGCCGCCCTCCACCAGGGTTTTTTCCGAAAACCAGCGTTGGTGTTCCACCCGGAATTCCTGAAGGTCAGTCTTGATGCCGGTCAGAATGTCGTTCATGGCCCGCTGGTAACAGCGTTCCCGCCCTTCGGCTTCGGGCAGGTCAGGCAGGCGGGGATCGGCGTTCAGCATTTCGCGCGCGATGTCAATGATGTACTCGCCCCGGTAGTAATCCTCAGGCCAGTTTACCGGCCGCCCGGCCAGTTCCTGCACGCGCAGCCAGACGGAAAGGCCCAGCAGGCGCATCTGGCGGCCCGCATCATTGATGTAATATTCCGTATCCACGGCGTAGCCGGCCTTGCGCAGCAGGCGGGCCAGGCTGTCGCCCACGGCCGCGCCGCGACCGTGCCCCACATGCAGGGGGCCGGTGGGATTGGCCGAGACATATTCCAGCAGCACCTTGCGGCCCGCGCCCGCCGCGCCAGAGCCGTAGGCCGCGCCGGCGGCCTCCACATCCAGCACGGTGCGCCGCCAGAAGGACGGGCTGAACGTCACATTGCAGAAGCCCGGCCCGGCGGCCTCGGCCTTTTCCATATCCGGGCAGCGTTCCAGCAGCCGGGCGGCGAATTTCCGCGCCAGATCGCGGGGATTGCATTTGGCCTCCCTGGCCAGCAGCATGGCCGCGTTGGTGGAGAAATCGCCATGTTTTGGGTCGCGCGAGGGCTCAATGACGGTTTTGGCCGGCCATGCCAGGCCCTCTTCTTCCATAATGGCCGCAAGGGCCGTGCGCAGTGTTTCGGTGGCGCGCATAGCTGTGTCGTATCCTTGGAGAATGGTGCGGAAAATTTACAGGTTGAAAGCCCGGATGTCGTCCAGGCTGCTGACCTGCTCCACGCGTGTGTCCGCCGCATCGGCGTCGATGCCGCTCAGGCAGGGGGCGACCATCTTGCCCAGCACCGCCTTGGGGCCCAGCTCCAGCCAGAAGCGCGCGCCGTCCGCATACTGATTGCGCACGGTTTCAATCCAGCGCACTGGCGAAACCATCTGTCGCAGCAGGCTTTCCCTGGCGCTTTCGCCGTCGCGAACCGCCCTGCCGTGCAGATTGCAATAGACCGGAAAGCGCGGCTTTTGCCAGACGGCCTTGCGCAGCAGGGGGGCCAGCTCGCGGTTGGCCTCTTCCATCATGGGGCTGTGAAACGCGCCGCTGACCTTGAGCTCAATGCCGCGTCCCTTGCGCTCCCTGGCTTTGCGGCAGGCCAGGGCCACGGCGTTTTTCGCGCCGCTGACCACCAGCTGGGCCGGGGTGTTGTAATTGGCGGTGAGCAGCATTTCGCCGCTCTCGGCGGCGGCCTCGGCCACTATTTCAGCCACGCGGGTCTCGTCCAGCTTGAGCAGGGCGGCCATGCCCCCCTTGCCCTGAGGGTCGGCTTCAGCCATCAGGCGGCCGCGCAGGGCGGTGATTTCCAGCGCGTTTTCCGGCGCGAGCACGCCCGCCGCCGCCAGGGCGCTGAATTCGCCCAGGCTGTGCCCGGCCGCGCCGCGCGGGCTGGCGCGCCCGGCCATTTCCCGCCACAGGTTGCAGTTGACCACAGTCAGGGCCGGTTGCAGGGCGCGGGTGTCGCTCATGGCGGCCTCGTCGCCCTCCCAGTAAATTTCGCGCAGGGGCAGGCCGCTGACGCGTTCGGCCAGTTTCCAGAGGTTCATGGCCTCCGGCGAGGCTTCGGCCAGGTCGCGGCCCATGCCGGACTCTTGTGAGCCCTGGCCGGGAAAAAGCAGAACGGGTTGGATCATACGCGGCATCTCCGGCAGGAGGGTGAACGGGCAACATCTGTCGAATTGCTTTTTTTACGTTATCGGCGCGGGGCTTGCAAGTCCCGCTTGCGGGGGATATGACAGAAAGCCCGGCGCGTCCGCCGGAAAAATGCGGAGACAGCGAGCATGCAAGAGCAGCGGACGGTGGACAGAAAGGATTTGGCCGCACTGGCGGCGGCTTCAGGCATTGACGTGCCCCCGGAGGCTCTGGAGCCGTTGGCCGTCTATCTGGAAATGCTGTGCCAGTGGAACGCGGCCATGAATCTGGTGGGCGCGCGCTCCTGGCGGGATATTCTGACCCGGCTGGCGGCCGACAGCTTCCATCTGGCCTCCTTTCTGGAGGAGCTGCCCCTGCCGGAACAGCCATTGACCTGGGATCTCGGCTCCGGCGCGGGCCTGCCGGGCGTTCCGTTGCGCATGGTCTGGACCAGGGGCGAGTATTACATGGTGGAGGCGCGCGAAAAACGCGCCCTTTTTCTGTCCAGCGCCCTGGCCCGTCTGCGCCTGCCCTCCACCCACGTTTTTCGCGGTTCGGTGGAGCACTTTTTTCAGGGGCAGTATTACCCGGCGGACTGCATTGTGAGCCGGGCCTTCATGCCCTGGCCCGAGCTGCTTGAGCTGACGCGCCCCCGGCTGCGGCCCGAGGGCGCTCTGGTGATTCTGGCGCTGACCCCCGCGCCCGACCGCCTGCCCGCGCCCTGGCGGCTGACCGCCACGCGTTCCTATGTGGCGGCCGGAAGCGGGCGCTGGTTCTGGGCGTTGAGCCCCTCAGGCGGCGCAAAGGCAAGCGCCGGCCGAAGCGCGCGGGGCGGCCCCGCCGGGGATGACGGGCCATGCCCGGCATAAGCCCGACGCCGCGTTACTGGCTGCGCGGCCTGTTCTGGGGGCTGCTGACGCTGGGGCTGGCCTTCGGCCTGCGCATGCTGGAGTGGCCCTGCTGGCAGAATCCAGAGTACCGCCTGGGCAGCGAATGGCTGCTGGCCACCCACGACGCCTATCATTGGGTGGCCGCCGCCGAGGGCTTCGGCCTGGATGTGAATCACCCCATGGCCGAGATGCTGCGGCTCATGGCTCAGGCCCTGCGCACCTATCCGGCGGCCGTGGCCTTCTGGTTTCCGGCTGTGCTGGCCAGCCTGGTGGCGGTGATCGTTTTTGCCTGGGTCTGGGCTCTGGGCAGTATGGAAGCGGGCGTGGCCGCCGGGCTGATCGCCTCCCTGGCGCCGGGTTTTCTGGCCCGCACCCTGCTGGGCTATTACGACACCGATCTGGTGACGCTTTTTTTCCCCCTGCTGATGACCTTGGCCCCGGCCTGCTGGGCCATGCGCCACATGCTGCTGCCCCGGATGATATTGCGGCGGCTGGCGCTGGCTTCCGGCCTGAAGGCGGCGCAACGCCTCTGGGGCGTGCGCGGCGCGGGCGACGAACGCCTGGAGCGTCTGGGCAATCCTCTGCTCTGGCCGTGGGTGCTGCTGCTGGGCGCGTCTGGGGTCATTTCCTGGTGGACTCAGGAATGGCATTCGGTCTTTCCCTACCTGATCCGCTATAATGTGCTGCTGCTGGGGCTGATGGGCCTGGTCATGGCTCCGCGCGGACGGCGCGGCCTGTTGCTGCTGGGCGGGCTGGCCTACGCCCTGCCCACGCTGATCGGCCCGGCGGGTTTCGGCTTCAGCCTGGTTCTGCTGCTGGCGGGCCGCCGGGCGGGCCGCGGCCTGCGCCAGATGCTCTGCCGCCCGCAGACGCTGGCCCTGCTCTGGCTGGGGGTGGCGGCGCTGCTGCTGCGGGGGGAAATTCTGACCACCCTGATCAACCACGCCAACGCCTACCTCAAGCACAGCGGCGATGTGCGCAGCACAGGCGAGGGCCTCAGCCTGGCTTATCCCTCGGTGGCTCAATCCATCATTGAGGTGCAGGATTTGAGCTTCGCGGCGCTCCTCTCTTACTTCCATCCCTGGATGGAGGCGGCCATCGCGGGCCTGGCGGGCTTTGTTCTGGTGCTTTTCCGCCGGCCAGGCGCGCTTTTTCTGCTGCCCCTGGCGGCTCTGGGCCTGCTCAGCACCAAGCTGGGGGGGCGCATGGTCATGTTCGGCGCGCCGGTGGCGGCCGTGGGCCTGACGCTGCCCCTGTTCTGGCTGCTGCAACGCCTGTTGCGCGCGAACCTGCGCGGGGCCGTGGCGGGGGCGGCCACATCCTGCATTCTGCTGACGCTGCTGGCGCTTCCCTTTGCCGACATGATCCAGGCCATTTCGCAGGGGCCCATCATTAACCGCCGCCACGCCGAAGCCCTGACCCGCGCGCGCACCATGACGCCCGAAGACGCCAGGCTCTGGCTCTGGTGGGATTGGGGCTACGCGGCCCATCACTTCGCGCGGCGTTCGACCATTGCGGACGGCGCGCAGCACGCCGGGCCCTCGCTTTATCTGCCGGCGGCGGTCTTTGCCACGGACAACGCGCGCTTCGCCCGGCAGCTGATCCGCTACACGGCCAGAATGGGCAATGAACCGGGCCGCGTGTTTGAAGGGCTGGACGGCCAGGCGGCGCAAGCCCTCATGGACAGGCTGCGCTCGCCGGAAACCCCGCTGGTGGAGGCCAGTGGGCGGCTTTTTGTGGTGGTCAGCTTTGAGATGCTGCGTCTGGGCTTCTGGATCAGCAATTTCGGCAACTGGAATTTCGTGACCCGCCAGGGCGAGGGCGGCGCGCTGTCCATTGTGCCGCAAGCCCTGGCCTACCGTCTGGACAGTGGCGAAGTGCGCCTTGAGGACAGCCCCAGCAGCATTTACGCCTCGTCCATCAGCGTGTTTGAAGAAACCGGCGTGACCCGCCGCAATTATGTGCAGGAATGGTTTGACGCCCATCCCAGGGCAACGGCCGAGGAACAGCGGGCTTTTCTGGCCGGACGGCGGAACGTGAACTTCCTTTTCAACCGGATCACGGATGAAAAGCTGGCCGTGGACGAGGGCCTGTACAACTCGCTGATGGTTCAGTTGCTGGTGGGCGATCCGGGGGACGCGCGCTTTTCTCCCTATTTCAAACTGGTCTACGACAATGTTTTTGCCAGGATTTATGAAGTCCTGTGAAATGTTCTTTCAAGGGATTGGCGTTCCAGAGCATTCCGCTTTTGAAAGTTGCAATTTCAAAAGCGCCGTCGTCACATCGGAGCGACCGCCATTCACTTGCGGAGTTAGGCTCCGCTGGAGGCGTGAAACCCGCGGGGCAGAACAAGGAATCCTGGCTGGAAGATATTTTCAAATGAAAAATGCTCTAGTGATGGTAGGGCGCCCCGCGCAGGATGCATTCGGCGCGGTAGAGCTGCTCCAGCAGAAGCGCGCGGGCCATTTCGTGCGGAAAAGTCATGGGCGAAAGGCTGATCAGACGAAAGGCGCGACCGCGCACGGCCTCGTCCAGGCCGTAGGCGCCGCCTATGATGAAGCAGGCGCGGCCACGCGCCTCGTGATCCAGTTGCCGCAGCAGGTCGGCCAGTTGTGGCGAGGTCAGCCCCGCGCCGCGCTCGTCCAGCACCAGAGGCACGTCCCGCGGGTCCAGCGCGTCAAGGATGCGGCGGCCTTCCAGCGCGTTGCGCCGGTTTGGCGGCAGGGCCGCGTCGCCGTCCCGCACCTCCGCGCATTCCAGACGCCGCCAGCGCGTGAGCCGCGCCAGATAGTGGGCGGCGGCGTCTTTCCAGAACGGCGTTTTCAGCCGCCCCACGCTGACCAGCCGCAAAGGTTTGCCTGTCATGTCCCATGCTCCCTGCCGCGTGCTTGATTGCGCCGCCGCGGCCCGCTGCCTGCGCCGTGGCGGCGTGGTGATTTTTCCCACCGAAACGTTTTACGGTCTGGGCTGTCTGGCCGCCGACGCGGCGGCCGTGACCCGTATCTATCAGCTCAAGCGGCGGCCCGTCCAGCGGCCTTTGCCGCTGCTGGCCGCCGATGCGTATCAGGCCGGGGCAGTGGTTCGGCTGGAGGCCGCGCCGCCGGAACTGATCGGGCGTTTCTGGCCCGGGCCGCTGAGTCTGCTGCTTCCGGCCCGGCCCGGCCTTCCCGCCCCTCTGGTCGGCGCCGGGGCCGGAGCGGGCGAAACGGCGGGGAAGGCGGCGCTGCGCGTATCGTCGCATCCTCTGGCCGTCCGCCTGGCGCGTCTGGCCGGAGGCGCGCTGACCGCCAGCAGCGCCAATCTGAGTGGCCGCGCCCCGGCCCGGCGGCTGGAAGAGCTGGACCCGGAACTGCTGGCCGCGCTGGCGGCGCTGGGCGACCTGGGCGGCCTGCTGCCCGCCGCTGGTGACGCGGAGCAGCCATCGGGCGGCGCGCCCTCCACTCTGGCAGAAATTCTGCCGCCCGGCCCGGACGGACGGCCGCGCCTGCGCCTGCTGCGGGTCGGGGCCGTCAGCGCGCGGGCTCTGGCGCAAGCGGGTTTTGTTCGCGTGGACTGAATGTTGCCGGGCCGAAAAGCCTCGGTTTTTAGAGGCGGCCCTGCGGGTTGGCGCAAAGTCTGTGTTGCCAATGCCGCGCCTGTATGTGTATGCTATGCGGCATGCGCATGCTTGTTTGTTTGCGCCGCGCTTCCGCGCGCCGTCGGCTCGTCGGCGCCTGGCTGCTCGGCCTTGTCTGCTTTTCCGGCGCGCTGTCTTTGAGCGCGGCTGAGGCCGCGCCCCGCGCCGGCGACATGAAGTCTCCTCCCGCGCCCTTGTACGCCGGGGAACGCGCCCTGAACGTCAGAGACGCGCACCTGGGGCTGCCCGCTGCCGTCAGCATGCGGGAAGCCGTGCGGCACGCCCTGAAGTTCAACCCCAGCCTGGGCGCGCAGGAATCTCAGAGCCGCTCCTCGGAAGAGGGGCGCAAGTCGGCGCGCGGGGCCTTTGGCCCCAAGCTGGGCATGAGCTATACGGCGGTCAAGCAGGAAAAAAAAACCTCGCCCGCCAGCACGCGCCCGCCAGAGCTGGGAACCTACAGCTGGGCTGTGGAAATCTCGCAGCCGGTTTTTCAGGGCTTCAGGCTGCTGGCCGCCTATCAGAAGGCCGCGCTTCAGGCCGACAGCGACAAGGCCGCCCTGCGCAATGCCGAACTGGCCATGACCGAGCAGGTTCAGACCTATTTTCTCAATTATCTGCGCGCTGAAGAAAATGTGCGCAGTGAACGCGACGCCCTGGCCCGCTTGCGTGACCAGTTGCGCATCACCAACGCCTTTTATGATGTGGGCCTGCGACCGCGTCTGGATGTGCTTCAGGCCGAGGTCAACGTGAGCCAGGCGGAAAACCTGCTGATCCAGGCGGAAAACAATCGCGACACCTTCCTGGCCATGCTCAATACCCTGCTGGGCCTGCCGGCCACGGCCAGGGCCAATTACACGGGCAGGCTGGCTCATGTGCCGTTCCGGCGTTCGCTGGAGCAGTGCCTGGAAGCGGCCTACCGCCAGCGGCCTGACCTGTACATGGCGGCCAGGTCCGTGGAAATCGCGGGCAAGGATCAGCGCATGGTTCAGAGCGAGTATTACCCGCAGGTGGAGGCTTATTACAACATCAATCAGACCGGCAACACCCCGGATCTGCAAAAATCCGGCGACCGCGGGTCGCGCGGCTCCACCTGGGAGGTGGGGGCCAGGGCCACCTGGAACGCCTTTCAGTGGGGCGCCACCTATTACGCCGACAAGCAGGCGGGCTGGCTGGTGACCAAGATGCGCTACGAAGAGGAAAATCTGAAACTCAATGTGGGCTATGACATCAAGTCCAAGCTGCTGGCCGTGCATGAGGCCGAAAAGCGCATTTCCGTTGCGGAAAAGGGCGTGGAGCAGGCCAGGGAGGCCTACAGCGTGGCCCTGGCCCGCTATCAGGAACAGGTGGGCACCAATTTCGACGTGCTGGACGCCTCTTCCAAGCTGACCACGGCCCAGGCCTCGCTGACCGGCGCCAAGGCCGACTACCTCACGGCCCTGGCCCAGATTTATGTGGCGATGGGCGAATTTCACCCCGACCTGATGCAGCGCTGATCCATATCGGCACATACGGAACGCGCCCCGTTTGCGGCGCGCCAAGAACAGACGACGACAGGCATGAACAAACCCTATCTCAGCATAACCCCCCTGGGGGGACTCGGCGAAATCGGACTCAACTGCCAGCTCTGGGAGACAGAAGGCGGTGTGGTCATGGTTGACTGCGGGCTGATGTTCCCGGACGACGCCCATCTGGGCGTGGACGTGGTTATTCCGCATTTCGGCGCGGTGAGCGCCGTCAGGGACAGGCTGCTGGGCATTGTGCTCACCCACGGGCATGAGGATCACATCGGCGCGTTGCCCTGGCTGGTGCCGCAGCTCAAGGGCACGCGCGTTTTCGGCTCGCGTTTTACCCTGGCCCTGGTGGAACACAAGCTGCGCGAGCATGAAGCGCTGGACTGGGTGGAGCTTTGCCCTGTGGACGCCGGTACGGCGCTGCCCCTGGGCGACCTGACCTTTCACTTTTTCCCGGTCTGCCACTCCATCCCCGAAGGCTTTGGCCTGGGCGTGGAAACGCCGGTGGGCCGGGTGGTGCACAGCGGCGACTTCAAGATTGACCCCCACCCTCTGGGCGGTTCGGGCACGGATTTGCGGCTGTTCCGGGATTTCGCCGGGCCGGGGGGCGCGCGTCTGCTGCTTTCGGACTCCACCAACGTCATGCGCGAGGGGCATTCGCTCACCGAGAGGGAGGTCAAGGAGTCTCTGGGCAAGGTGTTCGATTCAGCCCGGGGCCGCATCGTCATTACGCTTTTTTCCAGCCATATCCAGCGCATCCAGGAAGTTTTCGACCTGGCCCGGGAGCGCGGGCGCACGGTGGTCATCAGCGGCAAATCGCTGGCCAATAATATAGAAATGGCGCGGGATCTGGGCTTCGCCAGGCTGCCGCCCTCCTTCTTCAACGCCCACAACGGCGTGCCGGATTTGCCGGACGACCAGCTGGTGCTGGTGGTCACCGGCGCGCAGGGCGAGCCCCTTTCGGCTCTGTCGCGCATGGTTCTGGGCGGTCATCGTCAGCTCTGCATCCGCAAGGGCGATACCGTTGTCATGAGTTCGCGCATGATTCCGGGCAACGCCAAGGCCATTTCCCGCCTGATCAATGAGATGTACCGCCTTGGCGCGGAAGTGCTCTATGAAAGCGTGCACGCCATTCACGCTTCGGGCCACGCCCACAGCGAGGAATTGCGCGAAATGCTGCTGGCCGTGCGGCCAGAACATTTCGTGCCGGTGCATGGCGAGTATCAGCATCTGGTCAAGCACGGCCGTCTGGCCGAAAGCTGCGGCGTGGCCCCGGAAAAGGTTATCATCCTGGAGGACGGCCGCCCGCTGACCATGCTGCCCGACGCTTTCCGCCTGGAAGAGCGCATGCCCGTGGAATGTACCCTGGTGGACGGCAAGGGCGTGGGCGACGTGGGGTCCGCCGTGCTCAAGGAGCGGCGCATCCTGGGCGACGAGGGCATGGTCATCGTGGTGCTGGTGCTGGATTCTGAAACGGGCAGCGTGCTGCACGGGCCGGAAATGATTTCCAAGGGTTTTGTCTTTGAGCAGTATTACAGCCATGTGCTGGAAGACGCCAAATGCCTGGTGCTGGATGAGATCGAGGCGGCCCGGCCCGGTCAGCTTACCCGCATGCAGGAGGGCATCCGTTCTTCCCTGCGGCGCTTCTTCCGTCGCGTCCTGGAGCGCGACCCGGTGGTGGTGCCGATCATCAGCCAGGTCTGAGCCGGACGAAATGCCGGATGAGCCGGCATGATTCTTGCTTTTGCCGTGGGCGGGGCTTCGGGCTGAAAAATGTGCAGCCCGGCTCCGGGAGGCAGTCATGGCAAGACAAATGATCGTCAACAATACGCCGTATGCCCTGTTGAGCGCCGTACTGCTGGCGTGCGCCTGTTTTTTTGCCGTCATGCTCTGGCAGGGCGAAAGCGCGCTGATGCCGTACGCGGAACAGGAAGCATACACGCCCAGTTTCTCAGTGCGGGCCCAGGTGGTGAGCGTGATGCGCGTCATCCCGCTGGCGGGCGTTTCACTGCGCAGCCCCTGTGTG
The DNA here is from genome assembly GCF_050313595.1 of Desulfovibrio sp. SGI.169. NCBI lineage: Bacteria > Pseudomonadati > Thermodesulfobacteriota > Desulfovibrionia > Desulfovibrionales > Desulfovibrionaceae > Desulfovibrio > Desulfovibrio sp. SGI.169. The sequence goes on from NZ_JBNPLS010000006.1 coordinate 102,767, forward strand.
GAACCCGGCGCGGAATTTTCGGACATGGCGCGGTAGAGCTTTTTCAGTCTGAAAGGCTCTGCCGGCGCGTATGGCGCTGAGCGATTCTGTCCGTTGTTCCGTGCCCGCGTGGCGTGACGCGCGTGCGCCGGCTTTTGTCGGGGCTTCCCGCTGTCGCGGCTGGCGTCTGACTGCAAAAATGCTGCGCGGAGTTTTGCAGGTTTGCGCGCGAAAAGCGCGTTTTTTCACATGAATCCGCATACGCCGCAATGGCTGTCGCCTTTTGCTTCAGGCGTTATCCGCTCTTTTCTTCCATCCCTGACGGCGGTTCCCTGGAAACCTCCGGGTAATTCTGCGAATAAATCGGCTTCATGCCTCAAGAGGCTTTTGTCGCCTGGGGGAAGGCGCGCCAAGCCGTCCATTGAGCGGTAACGGCGAATTTTTCGCGTTCATGAGTTGCGGGCCTTGCCCGTGAGGGCGCTCCCGGCGCATGCCGCACGCCGTCTTGACCAAGGCGCATTCGTGTCCTATTTATAAACACTACTCTCACCGTTGCGAGTGTTCATGGGCTTCTGCGGTCGCCCGTACTTCTGAAACGAAGGTGTTGCCTCCATCATGAATTGGGATTGGGACAAATTACAGGAAAAACGGCAGCGGCAGCATGGGCAGAATCCGCCCCCCAGGCCTCCCCACAGTCAGGACAGCGACGAAGCCGAACGCGAGCGGCCGCGCGCGCGGCGCACGCCCTTCGGCAATGGCGGCGGGCCGGACAGCCCCTTCAAGCGCCTTTCGCAGATGCGCGCGCCCAACGGTCGCCTGTTGCTGCTGGCGCTTCCGGCGGTGCTGGTTCTCTGGCTGCTGTCGGGCATCTATATTGTCAACCCCGATGAACAGGGCGTGGTGCTGCGCTTCGGTCAGTATAACCGTACGGAAGGCCCCGGCCCGCACTATGCCTGGCCCGCGCCCGTTGAAACGGTTTACAAGCCGCAGGTCACCCAGGTGTTGCGCAGCGAGGTGGGCTTCCGCTCCGTGGGGCAGTCCACGACCTTTCAGCAGGGACAGGTGCGCACCATTCCCGAAGAAGCCTCCATGCTCACGGGCGATGAAAACATCGTCAATGTGCAGTTCAGCGTGCAGTACAAGATCAGCGATCCCGTGCAATATCTTTTCAATGTCAGCGCGCCCACGGCCCTGGTGCGCAACGCCGCCGAAGCTGCCATGCGCGAGGTCATCGGCAACAGCCAGATTGATTCGGCCATCACCGACGGCAAGCTGAAGATACAGAGCGAGGCCACCCAGTTGCTGCAGCAGATACTCAACCGCTATGGCGCTGGCATTCAGGTGCTGGCGGTGCAACTGCAGGACGTGCACCCGCCGCAGGAAGTCATTGACGCCTTCAAGGATGTGGCCAGCGCCCGTGAGGACAAAAGCCGGATCATCAACGAAGCCGAGGCCTACCGTAACGAACTGCTGCCCAGGGCCAGGGGGCAGGCCGCGGCCATGCTCAACCAGGCCCAGGCCTACAGCGCCACCCGCATACGCAACGCCGAGGGCGAGGCGGCGCGCTTTGACGCCCTGCGCCTGGAATATGAGAAGGCCCCCACGGTCACCAGGCAGCGGCTGTATTATGAAACTATGGAAGAAATTCTGGCCGGAGCGGGTGAAAAAGTGCTGATGGACGGCGCCGCCGCCTCCCGCGTGCTGCCCTATCTGCCCTTGCCCGGCCTGAGCGCCCCGCAGACGCCCAGGGATTTCAAAAGCCCCCAGGCCGACCGGAACATTCAGAATCCGAAGCCCGTGGAGAAAAACTGACATGCGCAACAATCCGCTGCTTCTGATTGTTCTGGCCCTTGTGGTTCTGGCCTTGGGAAGCCAGTGCTTCTTTACCGTGCACCAGACCCAGAAGGCCCTTGTGCTGCAACTGGGCGAGCCGCTTTCGGAAGTATACGGCCCCGGCCTGCATTTCAAGCTGCCTTTCATTCAGAATGTGGTCTATTTTGACTCCCGCGTGCTGGATTATGAAGCTCGTTCGCGCGAGGCCTTTACTGTGGACAAGAAGGCCATTGTGCTGGACAACTATGCCCGTTGGAAAATCATCAATCCGCTTCAATTTTACCGCACCATGAGGAGCATCCCAGGCGCGCAGGCACGCCTGGACGACGTGGTGTATTCCCAGTTGCGGGCGCTGGTGGGCGCGTATACCCTCACCGAGGTGGTTTCCTCGCACCGCGCGGCCATCATGAAGGAAGTGACCGACAAGGTCTCGGAGCTGATGAAGCCCTATGGCGTTGAGGTGCTGGATGTGCGCATCAAGCGCACGGATCTGCCGGCGGAAAACCAGCGCGCCATTTTCGGCCGCATGCGCGCCGAGCGTGAGCGGCAGGCCAAGCAATACCGGTCGGAGGGCGAGGAGGAATCCACGCGCATCCGTTCCGACGCCGACCGCCAGCGCTCCGTTATTGTGGCCGAAGCCGCCCGTGAAGCGCAGGTCGAGCGCGGCAGGGGCGACGCCCAGGCCGCGGGCGCTTATGCCAGGGCCTATAGCAAATCGCCGGAATTTTATGCCTACCAGCGTTGGCTGGAGGCCATGCGCAAATCCTTCAGAGACAACAGCAGAATGGTGCTTTCCAACGAAGCGCCCCTGCTCAATCTGCAACACTGATAACGCGGCTCCTCCGCGTTATGGAGCATCCCCATGCCTGTTTTTGAGGAAATATACGAACGCATCAAACTGGCGACCAGCAGCCGCACCCAGGTGGAACTGGCTGAAGTGCTGGATATCCGGCAGTCAAGCATTTCGGACGCCAAGCGGCGCAATTCCGTGCCTGGCGACTGGTATATGAAGCTTTTTGAGAAATACGGGCTCAACCCCGACTGGCTCAAGTGGGGCATCGGCCCCATGTATCTGCGCACCGAGCAGGGCTACATGCCGCAGGACGCCCCGGCTTCCCTGGCTGAAAACACCGCCTGCTACGGCGATGCCTTGGCAAAAAGTTTCATGTGTACGGAATATGACATGCAGTGCGTCTACAGCGACAATGCCCCCCGGCCTGAGCTGACGGCGGCGGGCAAAATCTCGCTGCCGTTTTCTCTGGGGCGCGAGGGGCTGTTGGCGTTGCGCATGCGCGGAACCAACATGAGCCCGCTTATCCTGCCCGGAGCACGCCTGGGCGTGGACACGCTGGACGTCAGCGTGCTTTCAGGGCGCATTTACGCCCTGTTCGCCCCCAATGAGGGGCTGATGCTGCGCCGGGTGTTCCTCAACGGTACGCAGGACGGCTATCTGCTGCGTTCCGAAGCGTCGGATTTTCCAGAAACTTCACTGACGCCCGATCTGCTTTCCAAGCGTCTGCTGGGAAGGGTCGTCTGGATTCTTCAGGAGCTTTAAGCCATGTCCTGTTGGCGGCGGTGGCGTCAAAGCGGGCATTTTCGCCGGATATTGGGGCCGCGCTGTTTTCTGCTGACCCTCTGTTTTCTGCTTGCCGCCTGCGGCGGCGCGCGGACGGCTCCCGCGTCGTCCGCCGCAGGCGGCGCAAGCGCCCGCCTGGCGGAACGTGACCTGCCGCCCCAAACCGCGGGCGTTTCCGTTGCGACGCCTTCAGCCCCTGCCGCATCCGCCGGGCAGTCCGCGATTGCCCCCATGACCTCCGCCGGGCCGACGACCGAGGCGGCGCGCAGCGACGAAAATCAGACCGGCGTGGGGGCGGTGGCTCCGGCCTGGCGGCCGCTGGCCGAGCGTCTGGCCGCTGACGGCCTGTCCGGGCCACGGGTGGACGCGCTGCTGGTCACGCTGGCCGCCACGCCCAGTCAATCGCCCATGGGCCGGAAAATGCGCGAGCTGTACATGCGGCGCTTTTTCCCCAAACCTCCTTCGGGCAAGCCCGTTCCACGCTATTACAAGGGCGTGGTGACGCAAAAGAACGCCCAGCTTTGCCGGGACTTTATCGCGGCCAATGACCGGAGTTTCGCCCTTGCAAAAGCCCGCTACGGCGTGCCGCCGGCCATTGCCGCGTCCCTGCTTTTTGTGGAGACGCGGCTGGGCAAGGTGCTGGCCGATGTGCCGGAAAACGCCTTTTATACCCTGGCCAGCATGTCCGTAAGCCGACAGCCGCAAGACATCAGCGACTGGCTGCCGCGCATGCCCGGCTATGAACAGCATCTGGACTGGTTTGCCGAAACCATGCCCAAACGCGCGGACTGGGCCTATAATGAAGCGCGCGCCCTGGTGCGGCATCTCTTGCGCGACAACGCCGACCCGCGTTCTTTGCCCGGCTCCATTTACGGGGCCGTGGGCCTCTGCCAGTTCATGCCTTCCAATATCGCCGTTTACGGCGCGGACGGCGACGGCGACGGCAGGGTGGATTTGTTCAGCGTGCCGGACGCGGTGGCCAGTCTGGCCAGTTATCTGGCCAAACACGGCTGGAAAGAGGGAATTTCACGAGTCCGTCAGCACAAGCTGCTGATGGCCTACAATCATTCGCAGACCTACGCCAACACTATTCTGGCCCTGAGCGATCTGGTGGCGCAGCCCCCGCTTCCGCCTTCCCAGGGCGCGGCGGCCAAAAGGTAGCTGTATGAAAGACACGGCGCTGGTGATTACCGGCATGGGCGCGGTTACCCCCATCGGTATCGGCGTGCCCGCATACTGGGCAAATCTGATCGGGGGCGCGTGCGGCGTTGCGCCTATCACGCATTTTGACGCCTCGGACCTGCCCGTGCGCATTGCCGCCGAAATCCGGGGGTTTGATCCCGCCGCTCTCATCCCCCGCCATGTGGCGCGGAGCACCTCGCCCTTCATGCAGTACGCCTTTGTGGCGGCGGAAGAGGCCCTGCGTGACGGCGGCCTTGACGCAAAAGCCGTGGCCGCCGAAGCGGATCGCGTGGGTGTGGTCATGGGCACGGCCATGGACGGCGTCACCACTGTGGCGCGCGTCCAGGATGCGTTCCGGGCCAGCGCCACTCATAAGGTCAGCCCGTATTTCGTGCCTATGGTCATCGGCAATACGGCGGCGGCGCAGGCGGCCATCACATACGGCATGCGCGGCCCGAGCCTGACGCTGAACACGGCTTGCTCCGCTGGCGGCGACGCGCTAATGACGGCGGCCATGCTGCTGCTTGCCGGCGAGGCCGACGCCGTGCTGGTCATGGGCGGCGAAAGCATTTTATGCCCCACTGTGGTTTCCAGCCTGGCGCAGGCCAAGGCGCTTTCGCGCCGCAACGACGAGCCGCTCGCCGCCTGTCGCCCCTTTGACCGCGACCGGGATGGTTTTGTCATCGGCGAGGGGGGCGGCGCCCTGCTGATTGAAACCGAAGCGCATGCCCTGGCGCGCGGCGCTGAGGTCAAGGCCGCGCTTGCGGGCTGGGGCAACACCATTGACGGCCATCACATCACCGCGCCGGAACCGCGGGGGGCGGGCGCGGCGGCCTGCATGCGCGCGGCCCTGCGCCGGGCCGGGCTGCGCCCGGAAGACATTGGCTACATCAACGCGCACGGCACATCCACCATTCTGGGCGACCGGGCCGAAACACTGGCGATCAAGAGCGTGTTCGGCGGCGTGGAGAGCGCGCCGCCGGTCAGTTCCACCAAGGGGGCCACGGGTCATCTGATGGGCGCGGGCGGGCTCACCGAAGTCATCGCCTGCATTCAGGCCATCCGTCATGGCATGCTGCCGCCCACCCTGAATTATTCCGCGCCCGATCCGCTTTGCGATCTGGACTATGTGCCCGATGGGGCGCGTCACGCCGCCGTGCGCGCGGCCATGTCCAATTCGCTGGGTTTTGGCGGGCAGAACTCCAGCATTATCGTGACCCGCTATGCGGCCTAGAACAATTTCTTCTTGAAATTGCCCCGGCAGCCGCGCAGGGCGTAAGCGCAATCCGCTTTCGCCCGAGAGGCGAGGCGGGCGCTTCAAACGATCAGGGAGACACGTTGTGGACTTTACCTACGATGCCGCCATGTTCAGGGATACCTTCGAGCATGAGTTCACCTGGCTGAACGGTTTTCTGCGCAATGTGGGGCGCTTTGCGCAATCTCCGGCCCTGCATTCCCCGGCCGACGGGCGGCGCTGGACCTATCGGGAACTCAATGCGGACGCCAACCGTCTGGCCCACGCGCTGACGGCCGACGGCATCGGCAGGAACAGCGTGATCATGTACATGCTGCTGAACAGCCCGGAGTTCGCGTTCTGCTATCTGGCGGGGCACAAGACCGGAGCCGTCGGCTGCCCGGTCAATTACCGGCTGGCGCCGGGCGAACTGGCGCTGGTCATTGACGACAGCAAGCCGACGGTATTTTTTTATGATGCCGACTTTGCGGAAACCGCGCGCCAGGCGCTGGATTTCGCCCGGCACAAGCCCCGCCGCGTGGTCGTGGCGGGCGGGGGCGCTCCTGCCAGGTCTGAGGATACGCCCTATGACGACTATGTGCGCGGCATGCCGGAAACTGACCCCGTCCGTCCAGACAGGCCGCACATTTATGATGAAACTGTCCGCCTTTATACGTCGGGCGCCACCAACCGGGCCAAGGCTGTGCCCATCAACAACATCAATGAAGTGCTTTCGGCCCATGACGTGATGATGCATTTTCCGCTCAACGCCACGGACAGAACCATGAACATGACGCCCTGGTTTCACCGCGGCGGTCTGCATTCCGGCGGCCTTACGCCCACGCTCTACGCCGGGGGCGAGGTGGTCATCCTGCGCGAGTTCAACCCCCGTCGCTGTCTGGCTTTCGCCCAGGAACAGCGGGTCACCTTTCTTATCGGCGTGCCCTCCATCATCGCCCTGCTGGCGCGCGCCCAGGAACGCGCCCCGGCGGACCTCAGCGCCCTGCGCGGCATAGTGACAATGGGCAGCCCCTTTGAAAAAAGCGCCTGCGAAAAATACCGCGAGCTGTTCACGCCCAATATTTTCAACGGCTACGGCACCACGGAAACCTTTTGGAATACCTTTTTGCGCCCCTACAATCTGCCGGCAATGGCGGGCAGCGCCGGGCAGGCCTGCACGGACGACGAAGTGCGCGTGATCAAAATCAGGGAGGACGGGCGCGCCGAACCCACGGAACTGGCGGCCAAGGACAACGCCGAGGTGGGCGAGATCATCGTCAAATCCCCGGCCAAATCCGCCTGCTGCTATGTGAACAATGCGGAAATGACCGCGCGCAAGTTTTACAAGGGCTATCATTACACCGGCGATCTGGGCACCTGGGATGAAAATGAATGCGTCACCGTGGTGAGCCGCAAGGACGACATGATCATCTGCGCGGGCGAAAACATTTATCCCGCCCAGATCGAGGCCGTGCTCAATGAACACCCCAAGGTGGCGGAAAGCGCGGTGGTGGGCAGGCCGGACCGTCTGCACGGCCAGTGCGTGGCCGCCTATGTGCTGCCGTCGGACGACAGCCTGACCGTGGAGGAACTGAAAGCCCACTGCGCGGCGCATCCCATGCTGCCGTCGTACAAGCAGCCCAGATTCTACACCCTTGTCAAGGAACTTCCGCACACGGCCACGGGCAAGCTGCTGCATTACAAATTGCGTGAGCGGGCCGCGGATGACGCGCGCGACTGAGCGCGACGCTTTTTGAATGCCGCGGGCCGTTGCCGCTCTCAAGTTTCCGCGCTGCGGGCCGATAGACAGTTTTAGAGCGCAGCGCGCTCCGCTCGCCGCGCCCTTTCCGGCAGGGCATCCCCTGCGGAATTGCGCCTGATTCCGACCGTCTGTGGGGATAGCGCGGCGATGCGCGCCGGTTCGTGTCGTGATCGGCGTCCGGTTCACTTCCCGTTGGGCCGCCCCGGCTTTCGGCTTGTCCGGCATCCGGGGCGGCTTGGAGGCATGATCAAGCGGTTCCGCCTGTACGGGCGGGGCCGCTTTTTCGCCGTGACGCGCTTTGCCGGAATGGCGGCAAGGCTTGTCGCCGGTCATGACTGCATTTCATGCCGCATCCCGCCACGCCCGCGAAGGGCGTCTTGCCTTCCCGTTCCGCCGGTGGCATACTTGCAGGATGAACAGTTTTGACTCCGCGCCCGGCGCGGCGAAGCCTTTCCGCCATCCTCTGTCCGGCCTGCCGGAGCTTCCGGGGCTGGCGACGGCGGCTTCCGTTCCGCCGCCGGACGACGAGGCCTGCTTCGCCCTTTGGCGCAAGTATGACATGTTGCCCAATGTGCGGCGACATTCGCGGCTTGTGGCCCATATCGCCACCCTTCTGGCCCGGCGCGCGGCTGAAAAGGGCTTTGCGGTTCATGTGCCGGAAGTGCGCGCCAGCGCCCTGCTGCACGATATCGCCAAAACCTATTGCCTGCGGCATGGCGGCAGCCATGCGCAGTTGGGCGGCGCGTGGGCCGTGGCAGAAACCCGCAACTACGCGCTGGCGCAGGGCGTCATGCTGCATGTGCATTGGCCCTGGCCCGTGCCGGAAGGGGCGGGAATCTGCGCCTTGCCGTTTTTTGTGATCTATGCCGATAAACGGGTCAGGCACGATGCCTGCGTTTCCCTTAAGGATCGTTACGAGGATCTGCTCACGCGCTACGGCTGCAATGAAGCCGCGCGCGCGGGCATTCGGAGTTCCTACGAACAGGGAAAAAATATTGAAAGCGCCTTGTCGGCGCAGTTGGGATGGGCGTTGCATGAAGATTCTTTTGATTGCGGGCGGCTGGTCCAGTGAGCGGGAAATTTCGCTGAGTGGCGCGCGCGGCATGGCCGAAGCCCTGCGCGCGCTGGGCCACAGCGTGACTTTTTTTGATTTGCTGACAGAATTTGACAACCTGCTGCCCCAGGCCCGCGAGCATGATTTCGCCCTCATCAATCTGCACGGCGCGCCGGGCGAGGACGGTCTGGTGCAGGCCATGCTTGACCGGGTGGGCTGCCCCTATCAGGGGGCGGGGCCGGCGGGTTCCTTTCTGGCCCTGAACAAGGCGGCGGCCAAGCAGATTTTCCGGTATGCGGGCCTGCCCACCGCCGACTGGGAGTTTCTGCCGTCAGCGCCGCCCGCTGACTGGCAGCCGCGCCTGCCGTATCCGCTCTTTGTCAAAAGCAATACCGGCGGTTCTTCGTTGCGTCTGGGCCGGGCGCGCGACCGCGCCGAGCTGGACAGGCTGCTGGCCGTGATTTTTGCCGCCGGGGACGAGGCCCTTATGGAACCGGAACTCAAGGGCCGTGAAGTTACCTGCGGCATCCTGGGGGATGAAGCCCTGCCGCCCATTCTTATTGAACCTGTGGCCGGCGATTTTTTTGATTACGAAAGCAAGTACGCCAAGGGCGGCGCGCGCGAGATATGCCCCGCGCCCATCGCGCCGGAGCTGACGGCGCGGGTTCGGGAACTGGCCCTGGCGGCCCACCGGGCATTGGGGCTCAGAGGCTACAGCCGCGCGGACTTTATTCTGGACGCACAGCAAAATCTGACCCTGCTGGAAGTCAACACCCTGCCGGGCATGACAGCCACCAGCCTGGTGCCGCAGGAGGCCAGGGCCATCGGACTTGATTTCGGCCAGTTGCTGGAACGGCTTATGGAGCTGGGCATGGCGCGTCGCAAAAGCTGAGCGGGGAGAACGGACGCGGGCGGCGCTGTGCGTCCGGCATGCTGACATTCCGCACAGAGGCAGGCTTTTGCTGTGCCCTTTGTATTCATCCGTGGCTGGCGTTGCGGGGCATTTTCCATGTGAAAGAGTTTCAGGTCAGCCCTCATCAAAAAACATCAAGCTATTTTTCGTCTGCCGTACCGCGTTTTCTCCGCTCAATATCATACCAGAAAAATTTAGCCTGACAGGTTAGGTTCTTGCTCAACAAGGAGTTGGACTATGCCGGGCGAGGCGCGCATGATCCGCTTTGACGCGGATCTGCATATTGAAGCCTGCTGGTTTCACGGGCTGCTGCAAGACTTTCCCACTCATTTTCATGAGCACTACGTCATCGGCTGCATGGATGGCGGTCGTCGGCGGATTTTCTGCAACAACAGGGAATATACGGCAAAGACCGGTGATCTGCTTCTCTTCAATCCGCGTGACAAACACGCCTGTAGCCGGGTGGGCGAAGAGCCGCTGAGCTGGCGCGCTCTGCATGTGGGCGAAGAAACCATGCACCGTCTGAATCGGCAGATCGCCGGCGGGGAAAGCCTGCCCATGTTCGCGCCCTGCCTTGTGCCGCAAAGCGGGTTGGCCCCGCTGCTGCGCGATGTGCATGCCATGATTGTCGAAGGATTTGCGGGCTCCCGCAAGGAAGAGCTGTTCTTCTCCCTGCTGGGGGCATTGCTGGAGGGCTTCGCCGCGCCCTTGGCGCGGCCCGCTTTTCAGGGCGGGGATGCGCCTTTGCGTGTGGTTCGCGATTTTCTGGAAGAGCACTATGCCGAACGCGTCAGCCTGGACGATCTGAGCCGCCTGGCAGGGCTGGACAAGTATTGCCTGCTGCGCGCCTTTACCCGCGTTATGGGCATCACGCCGTATCGCTATCTGGCAAATGTGCGCATCGCCAGGGCCAAGGCCCTGCTGGAAGCGGGCGTGGCCCCGGTGGAGGCGGCCCTGAGCACGGGCTTTACGGACCAGAGCCACTTCACGAAATTTCTCAAACGTTTTACCGACTTGACGCCCGGGCAGTGCCAGCGCGCCCCCATCCCGGCCGGACACTGAGCGCGAAAGAGGAAAACATGGCGGATCACAAGCGGTTGATGGGGCATCTGGCGGCTCTGATGACCATTATCGTCTGGGGCGTCACCTTCATTTCCACCAAGGTGCTGCTGCGGGATTTCACGCCCCTGGAAATTCTGTTCATCCGCTTCATGCTCGGCTGGCTGGCGCTCTGTCTGGTCTGTCCGCGCCGCCTCATTCTGGCGGACAGGCGGCAGGAGTGGCTTTTTGCCTTTGCCGGTCTGACCGGCGTGACGCTGTATTTTCTGCTGGAAAATATGGCCCTGACCTATTCCCTGGCCTCCAATGTGGGCGTGATTGTGGCTGTGGCGCCTTTTTTCACGGCCCTGCTCGCCTTTCACTTTCTTGATGGCGAACGGCCCCGCGCCAGTTTTTTTCTGGGTTTCGGCGTGGCCATCACGGGCATTGGCCTGATCAGTTTCAATGGCGGCGCGGTGCTCCGGCTCAACCCCTTGGGCGACCTGCTGGCCGCGCTGGCGGCTCTGGTCTGGGCCGTGTATTCCATTCTGACCCGCAAGATCGGGGCGCACGGTTACGGCAGTCTCCTGGCCACCCGCCGCATTTTTTTCTATGGCCTGCTGTTTATGCTGCCCTGCCTGCCGGTGTGCGGCTTTTCCTGGGACACGGCGCGCGCGCTCAAACCGGTGAACCTCTGCAACCTGCTTTTTCTGGGCTTCTGGGCTTCGGCCCTGTGTTTTGTGACCTGGACATTCTCCATCAGGCGGCTGGGGGCCATCAAAACCGTGGTTTATATTTATCTGGTTCCGGTGGTCACGGTGCTGGCCTCGGTGCTGGCGCTGCACGAGCGCGTCACCTGGATGTCCGCCACGGGGACGGCCCTGACCCTGCTGGGCCTGGCCATTTCAGAAATGCGGCGTTTCCGGCTGAAGAGTGCCGGGCATTTGGCGAAAAGCGGCGGAAGCGGCCAGGCATAACCCCCGTAATATCCCCTTTTGCCGTTGGCGTTCAGCAGATGCGGGGCAGTTGCGCGCCTTCCAGCATGCCCAGCAGGCGTTGCCCGCCGATGCGTGTGCGCAGCGACACCCGCCCGGCCTTGCCATTGCTCACGCTGCCGATGCGCGCGGCCTCCGCGCCATAGGGCGAGGCGCGCATGGCCGCCAGCGCGGCCCCGGCCCTTTCTTCGGGCAGAATGCAGATGCATTTGCCCTCGTTGGCCAGATAGAGCGGATCCAGGCCCAGAAAGGAACAGCCGTTCCTGACGGACTCATGCACCGGAATATGGCTTTCCTCCAGGCTGATGCAGACCTGGGACTGCTCGGCGATTTCATTCAGTGTGGTGGCCAGCCCGCCGCGCGTGGGGTCGCGCAGCACATGCACTTCACCGGCGGCCGCGATGACATTCTCGATCATGCGGTTCAGCGGCGCTGAATCCGAGGCCACATCCGTAAGAAAAGAAAGATTTTCGCGGCTGCCCATGACGGTCAGACCGTGGTCGCCCACAGCGCCGCTGACCAGCACCGCGTCGCCGGGGCGGGCGTTGTGCCCGGAGGGGGCCGGGTTTGCAAAAATTTCGCCAATGCCGGTGGTAGTGATGAAAATTTTGTCGCAGGCCCCGCGCGGCACCACCTTGGTGTCGCCGGTGACAATCTGAACCCCGGCCGCGCGGGCCGCCTGGCCCATGTCCGCCGCCACGCGATCCAGCGCCTCCAGGGGCAGGCCCTCTTCCAGAATAAAGGCGCAACTCAGATAGCGGGGCCGCGCGCCGAGCATGGACACGTCGTTGACCGTGCCGTGCACCGCCAGACTGCCGATGCTGCCTCCGGGAAAGAAGAGCGGGGTCACGGTGTAGGAATCCGTACTCATGGCCAGAGGGCCGCGCGCCTCACGCAGCAGGGCCGCGTCGTCCAGCCGTTCCAGCAGGGGGTTGGCGAAATGACGCAGAAAACATTGCGCCACCAGCCGTTGCGAAGCTCTGCCGCCGCTGCCCGCGTCCAGTAAAAGACAATCATCCATGCGAGTTACTCCGCGTATTTGAAGTAGGCCGCGCAACTGCCCTCGGTGGAGACCATGCACGGCCCCACGGGCGTGGCCGGGGTGCATTTTTTGCCGAAAAGAGGGCAACCCGACGGCGCGATGCGCCCTTTGAGCACATCGCCGCAGCGGCAGCCGGGCAGGGGCGTCACTTCGGGCAGACGCAAGTCCAGGCGGCTCATGGCGTCGAAATCGGCGTATTCGGGGCGCAAGGCCAGTCCGCTTTGGGGGATGCGGCCCAGGCCGCGCCAGAGCGCGTCGGCTGGCTGGAAAAACTGTTCCAGCAGGGCGCGCGCCCTGGGATTGCCCTCGTCGGCCACCGCGCGGGGATAGGCGTTGACAATGGCCGGGGCCTTGTCTCGCAGTTGTTCGGCCATGAGGCAGAGGGCCAGCAGAATATCCGCCGGTTCAAAGCCGCCCACCACGCCCGGCACATGGTATTCCGAGGCCAGAAAAGCATAGGGCCGCAGGCCCAGAATGGTGGAGACATGACCGGGCAGCAGAAAAGCCTCCACCGCGCAGGCGGCGTCGTCCAGCAGGGCGCGCAGGGCGGGCGGCACCATCTTGTGCAGGGAGAGCACGCAAAAGTTTTTGATGTCGCGTTGCCGGGCCATGAGCAGGGTGGCCGCCACGGTGGGCGCGGTGGTTTCAAAGCCTATGCCCGGAAAAACCACCGTGTCGCCAGGGTTGGCCGCTGCCAGGCTGAGGGCCTCCAGGGGCGAATAAACGATTTCCACGCGCGCCCCTTGGGCCTGGGCATGCTTGAGGCTGAGGCCGTTGGGGCCTGGCACGCGCAGCAGATCGCCGAAGGTGGCCACAATGACCCTCTCCCGCCCGGCCAGATCCAGAAAGGCAGCCACTTCCGCGTCATGGGTCACGCAGACCGGGCAGCCTGGCCCGGAAAGATGGGTGATCGGGGCGGGCAGCAGAGAACGCAGCCCGCTCTGAAATATGGCCACCGTATGCGTGCCGCAGACCTCCATGAAGCGCAGGGGCCGCCCGTCCAGGGCGCGCTCCAGGCGCTGCAGCAGGCTGTGACAGAGTTGGGGATCCTGAAAGGCCGTGTTCAGTTGCATGGCGCATCCTAAAGCATTTTGCTGATGAAAATATCCGTAACACGGATATTTTCGTCAGGTTTCGCTGCCGCCATTTCCCCGCAGAGCGGGACAGGCATCTGGAAAAGCGCGGCTTTTCCGCCTCATTGCGGCGGGGGCGTCTGCTCCCGCATCCGCCGAACCGTTTACGCGACTCCATTGGGAAAACGCTCCGGGCTGAAATGGAGAGAAAGGCGACCGGGGGTCAGGCCAGGGGCGCGAGGCGCTCCAGACCGGCGTTTACAGGCAGACCACACATCAGGTTGGCGTTGGCCAGGGCCTGCCCCGAAGCGCCGCGGCAGAGATTGTCGATGGCCGCGAGAATGGTGAGCCGCCTGGTGCGGGGATCTACCACCACGCCGATGTCGCAAAACATGCTGCCGCGCACATAGCGTGTTTCGGGCAGAGCGCCCTTGGGCAGCACGCGAACCCAGGGGCTGTGCTCCCAGGTGCGGCGGAAGGTTTCATGCACGCTGTCCAGAGTGGCGGCGGGGTCTCTGAGTTTTGTGTAAATGGTGGAGAGAATGCCCCGGTTCATGGGCAGCAGATGCGTATTGAACGAGAGGCGCACCTCATGCCCGGCCAGCAGGGAAATTTCCTGCTCGATTTCCGGGGTATGGCGGTGGCGGGGCAGGCCGTAGGCGCGGAAATTGTCCGACACCTCACAGAACAGCGTGGGCACGGCGGCCTTGCGGCCCGCGCCGGTGGCGCCGGACTTGGCGTCCACCACGATGTCGTCCGGCTCAATCAGCCCGTTTTTGAGGGCAGCGTACAGGCCCAGGATCACCGAGGTGGGATAGCATCCGGGGTTGGCCGTGAGGCTGGTCTGGGCGATATCCGCGGCGTACAGTTCCGGCAGGCCGTAGACGGCCCAGCGCAGCAGATCCCTGCGCTGATGCTCGTGCCTGTACCAGCGCTCATAGGTTGCGGCGTCATGAATGCGGAAGTCCGCCGAGAGGTCCACCACCTTGACCCCGGCGTCCAGCAGCGGACCGGCCATGTTCATGGCCGTGCCGGCGGGCACAGCCAGAAAGACCAGGTCGCAGTGCTGGGCGGCTTCTCTGGGCTCGAAAACGCTGATGACCACATCCGAGCCCGGCATATGCTCCAGAAAAGGATAAAATTCGCCCAGGCGCTTACCCGCCTCGGCTCTGGAACAGGCCATGTTCAGGCGCATGGCGGGGTGCCCGGCCAGCAGCCGCGCCAGCTCCATGCCCGCATAGCCGGTAATGCCCACCAGGCCCACATTGATCGTTTTCATGCCGCATGTCCTTTCTAGAGCATAATGAGTTGAAATATTCCGCCCGGTGAAGCTCCAGGCAAAGCCGCGCCGCAATGCCGCGCGACGCAAAGACCCGGCAAGGCTCAGGACGCCGCCGTCTCCCTGTCGCCGTCCGGGCCGCATTTGATCACATACTTCATGCGCAGCTCATACAGAACGCCTTCCAGCAGGCGTCGTTCCCGCTCTTCAAGGCAACGATCCGTCTTCTGGCGGAGCATTTCCAGCACATCAATATTATGCCGGGCCAGCAGAAGATCCCGCTCCACCCGACCGGTTTCTGGGTTGGGCACTTCGCCCAGCTGCACCAGGGCCGAAGAGGCCAGGGAAAGAATAAAGGTGGAAAAGGTCACCTCAGGCATGGGACCGCCCTTGGAGCCATGGCAGCCGCAAGCATCACTCATAACAACCTCATGCTGATAGACGGTTCTGGGGCCATAATTCGTCATCCGCTCCCGTATCCCCATACATAAGGCCTTTCCGACGCCGGGCAAGGGCGGGGCGCCATGAAAGCATGACCTAGCCGCGCACCAGAACCTGAGGCGGAACCTCGCCCGGCTTGCCGGCGAGCGCCGCGCGGTAGGCGGCCATGCCCTGTTCCAGATAGCCGCGCGCGCCGGAAAAGCCGCCCGCTTCCGTCAGGCCGCGTTCCAGGGCGTACAGACCGGCCAGCGCGTCGGACCAGTCCACCCAGCCCATATGGCCGATGCGCACAATGCGCCCCTTGAGCTGATCCTGGCCGCCGGCCATGCATACGCCGTGCCTGTCCTGCGCCAGACGCAGCACCGCGGCGCCGTCCACGCCCTCGGGCAAGAGCACGCTGGTGATGCCCCAGGCGAAATGCCGGGGGGCAAAGAGATCCAGCCCCAGCGCCGATACGCCCGCGCGGGTCAGCATGGTCAGGGCCCACTGCTTGGCGTACAGGGCTTCCAGGCCGTTTTCCAGCAGCATGTCCAGGCTTTCGTCCAGCCCCAGAATCAGATTCACCGGCGAGGTGAACAGGGTCTGCCCCTTGAGCGCCTGCTCACGCTCCTTGAGCAGGTTGAAATAGAAGCAGCCGGGCGTCACGCTTTCGGCTTTTTTCCAGGCCCGCGCCGAAAGGGCCAGCAGCGCCAGGCCGGGCGGCAGCATCAGGCCCTTTTGAGAACCGGTGAGCAGGCAGTCCAGCCCCCACTGATCCAGCGGGCAGGGTGAAAGGCCCACGGCGGAAATGCCGTCCACCACCAGCAAAACATCGCGCTGGCGGGTGATTTGGGCTACTTCGCGCACCGGGTGCAGCACGCCGGTGGAGGTTTCGGAAAGCTGAATCAGCACGCCCGTGATGGACGGGTCGGCCTTGAGGGCCGCCTCCACCTGTTCCGGCGCCACGGCCTGCCCCCAGGGCACGTTCAGGCTTGTGGTCTCCAGGCCGCGCGAGGCGGCGATGGCGCGCCAGCGCTGGCCGAATTTGCCCGCTTCCACCACCAGCACCCTTTCTCCGGGGTTGAACAGGCCGTACACGGCGGCGGTCATGGCGCCCGTGCCGGAGCAGGAGAGCGGCAGCACCGTCTCCCGCGTGCCGAAAAGAACGCGCAGCTTTTCCTGCACCCGGCCCATGACCGCTTTGAATTCGCTTTTGCGATGATGGATCATGTCCCTGGCCAGAATCAGGCGCACGCGTTCCGGCAGGGGCGTGGGGCCGGGAGTGAGCAGGCGTACTTTATTAAGCATGGGGATACTCCGTGATGTTTAACCCACCTGGGTGATAAAACATTTGAGGTAGGCGGTTTCGGGCATGGCGGCATGCGCCGGGTGATCCGGCCCCTGACCGCCCGCGAAAAGCAGGCGGGCGTGCAGCCCGCGCCGGGCCGCCGCCTGGGCCACACAGGCGCGCAGGGCCTCGGCCGGAAGATGGTGCGAGCAGGATGAGCTTGCCAGCACGCCGCCCGGCGTCAGCAGGCGCATGGCCAGAGCGTTGATCTTGCGATAGGCCGCTAGGCCCTGCGCCGCGTCTTTGCGGCGTTTGATGAAGGCGGGCGGGTCCAGACTGATCAGGGAGAAACGGCGTCCCTCTTCGTACAGCTCATTGAGCTGGCGGAAGGCGTCGCCGCAGATGGTTTCCACCGCGGCGCTGTCCGCCAGGGCGGGAACATTGGCCGCTGCGTTTTCGCGCGCCAGGGCCAGCGCCTGGGGCGAGGCGTCCAGAAAAGTCACGGACTTCGCCCCGGCCGCAGCGGCCGTCACGCCAAAGCCGCCCGCGTAGCAGAAGATGTCCAGCACATCCGCGTCGCGGGCGTAACGCGCCAGTTCCCGCCGGTTGAGCCGCTGATCGTAAAACCAGCCGGTTTTCTGGCCCGTGGCGCAGGGCGCAAAAAAGCGGCAGCCGTTTTCCGGCACCTCCAGTCGCTGCGGCAGTTGGCCCAGGCTTTGATTCTCGCGGGAAAGCCCTTCCAGGCCGCGCATGGCAAGGTCGTTGTCAAAAAGCAGGGAGGCGGGCGCGAGCAGCTCATGCAGGCATTGGGCGACAAGTTCCTTGCGGCTTTCCATGCCGGCGGTGCTGATTTGCAGGGTGCAGTGATCGCCGTAGCGGTCGATGACCAGGCCGGGCAGAAAATCGCCCTCGCCGTGGCAGAGGCGATACCAGGGGGCGGGGAAGAGCCGCCGGCGCAGGTCCAGAGCCTGACTCAGGCGCTGGCGCAGCAGGGCCGCGTCCAGAGGCGCGTCGGGCTGACGCGCGTGCAGCCGCGCGCAGATCAGCGAGGCGGGGTTCAGGCAGACGCTGCCCAGAGCCGCGCCGCGCGCGTCGCAGAGCGTGGCCTCCTCGCCGGGCGCGAAATCCGTGAGCGGGCTTTTTTGCGTATCCACCTCATTGCTGAACACCCAGAGGTGCCCGGCGCGGAGGCGGCGGTCTTCATTTTTTTTGAGCCAGAGTTTGCGCATAGATCGTCCCGGAAGTCGTGTATCCTGCTGCTCTTTGCCCAAAAAGCGCGGATTTATCCTGACAATAAGATATTCGCCACAACAGGCATAGCCATATAGAGTATTATAGTCAAACGCCAGCGGGAAATACGCCTGCGCGCGACGGGAGGCCTCCCGGGGCGGATAAAAGTTTACGGAGCGGGCCGCCGACCGAATCGGCAATCCAACGACGCACGCGTCGGAGCCGGCCTGGCGCGGACGAAAGCAAACCAGGGCAGGGCATGATTTTGTTTTTTGGCCGGTCAGGGTACAGCATGACACTGCATTTTTCTGCCGGGCGGCCTTTGTATGCGAGGGGAATCGAGTTCACGAATTTCTGAAAAAGGCTCTTGCCTGGCTGAGAGCCCCTGAAAAGGTTGTCTGGCTATTCATGGCGATGAAAAAGGTACGCATATCGTTCAAGAATTTCTGGGGCAAAAATTCAACAGCGCGTGAAGCTTTTCCGTTGATTTGACAGCTTCGCAGATTGCGGAATTGTCCGGCGTTAGCCAACGCGCCGTCCCGGTCGACTTACCGGGAGAAAATTGCCCGTTACTGCAAGGCGGCGTCTCCCGTCAAAAGGGAAGCCGGAGTTGATGAAAGCTGTTTCGGCGCTCGCCGGATCAGGGGCGTCAGAAGTTGTGGAACACACGGAAAAGCCATGTTTTCGACCTGTTCAAACGCAATTAAAGTCTATGCGGAATCTTCCTGATTGCTCCAGGGTCTCTCTCCAGGGCATCATACGTGGCCGTGCAGGCCTTGAAAGTGTCATTCATTCTGATGGCTGGCGCGGCATGTCGCTTTCTACCCGCCCGTGTCGCGGTTCTGTCAGCTTCATGCGGGCAATTCAGTATCAGCGCTCCTAGCCGGCGGCCCGCTTGAGCCCGTCCCTGGCTGCGGGAAAGTCGGGCCGCAGCTGAAGCGCCAGTTGAAAAAAATGGGCCGCCCGTTCCCGGTCTTTGGACTGAAGGAAGACCGCGCCGAAATTGTACGCAATATTGGGGCTGGCGCCGGGAATCTCTGGATTAAGATCCACGGCTTTGAGCAGATTGGCTTTGGCCTGCAAAAAATCGCCGCCTTCGGCGAAGGCCATGCCTATGTTGTAGTAAAGATTTTCATCATCGGGCGCGATCCTGATGGCCCGCTTGTATTCAATGATGGCGTCTTTCCAGCGGCCCTGCTTGCGCAGGTTAATGCCCAGCTGGTTGAAGGTTATGAGGTCCTCCCTTGAGAGATACTTGCTCTTGACATCCAGGCTGTTGCGCAAAAACTTTTCAGCCTTGACCGGGTCCTTGTCGGCATAGATGGCCGCGATACGGCCGGAAAGGACGCTGATGCCGTCCATGGCCTCCTTGGTGATCTGGGCCATGGCCTTGTCAAAAAATTCCTCGGCTTTTTCCGCTTCGCCCATGGCCAGGTGGAGTTCCCCCAGACTCACCTTGCGGTTGAAGTTGAGCGGCGAGATGGCGTCAAGTTTTTGCAGGCAGCGCAGTTGTGATTGCTGGTCGCCCAGCTCCTCGTACATTTCGGCCAGATGTTGCAACGGCGCGAGGTAGAGATCGGCTGACTTGGCCGCCGTTTCATAAGCGATGCGCGCCTTTTCATAGTCATGCATGGCGCGTTGCGCGTCGCCTATGACCAGATAGGCCGCCGCGCTGCCGGGTTTGAGCGTCAGAATTTTCTGGCAGGCGGCCAGCGCTTCGTCATATTTTCCCTCGGCCAGAAGGGACTTGGCCAGGTCAATGGCCTGGCCGAGCCTGCTCTGCGCCTTGAGCGTGAAGGCCATTTTCTCGATCAGCGTATTGACGGACACCGGCTTGGAGATGAAGTTGTCCGCGCCTGCCTCGTGCAGCAGCATGAGCCGGTCGCGCTGCACGTCGGTGGTCAGAATGATGATTCGCAGCCTGGTGTACGACTGCTTGATCTGGTTGACCAGAAAGCTGAGATCCTGGCCGTCCATAATCCGCTCCAGAAAGAGAATCGGCGCCGGGTGCCGGGGCGTCACTTCACGCAACACGCGCAAGAGCTGGCGCGAGTCGGACAGAACCGTGAGCGTATCCGGCGAGGTGAGGCCCAGTTCTTTGGCCAGCGTCAGGCGCAGCTGGGTGGAAAATGCCTGGTCGTCGCTGAGCGCGATGATGTGCCCCTCCTCCTTGCGCATATAGTTGATGATCGTATTCGCATAAGTGTTCTGTCTGGCCTTGAGCGCCGGATCCATAGGCATATGCCGCTCCTGCTGCGATGGTTGCCGAGGATTGTCGCAACCTGTGAAAGCGCCTCCGGGGTTCCGCCGGGGAAAGCCGGCTGAACAGGCGGGCCGCGATAAAGACAAACCATATTTTTTACCGTTCACAGGTAGTCGCCGCCCCTCGCCTTGTCAAGCGCCGCGCCGTTGTGCCGGGGATTCGGCATCCGGATTCCGCCCTCATTAAAAAAGCGCGCCTTGTTGTTCATCCGCCGGCGTGAAAGAAAAATTTTCCGCAGTCCGAAGCGAATGTCGGCGGCTGTCGCCGCGGGAATACCGAAAAATTTTTCAAAAAAACTTGACGCCAGACCGCCTTTTGGCTATAACCAACACGCTTCGGCGGATTATTGTCCGATGGAGCATCCCTGGACGGCAGGGAAGGACAGGTCGAGCCTGTCCTGCTGCGCCCGCAAGCGACCGGATGCCGCTACGGCTCCTTTGCGCAACGGGCTTTGACATTCGCAGGCGTTGCCAAATGCCGGAAAATGTCGAGCCGTTCCAGCCCGATGACGGATCCCACATGGGCCAGAGGCCATGTGACCCGGGGCTGTAAGGTGTTGGGGAGCAATCCCTTTTTTGGTGACCCTGCGGGACCGCCGCGCCGCCGTTTCATCGGCGGCCAGGCTTGGGCTGCGCCGGGGAGCGTCACGCGGATGATGCCGGTTCGCCCAGGCGTCCGACATCTTCCGAATTCCTGTTATCAGGTGTGATGCGCGCGTTTCGCGCAGCCCCTTATGTCGCCTTGTTCCGTCCGTCACCAGGGTGTGGTGGCCTTCGGGTCGTGCTTCATGGCCCGCGTATGCTGTGAAGGAACCCGCGCCGCGCCATGCGGCCGCGCGGGGTGTTTTTGCAAACGGAGTAGGCACAATGACAACTGTTAGCAGCGATCGCATTCGGATCAAGCTCAAAGCCTACGATTACCGCATTCTGGACAAGGCCGTTGCGGAAATCGTGGATACGGCGCGCAATACCGGTGCCGGTGTGGCGGGGCCCATTCCCCTGCCCACCAACATTCACAAGTACACCGTTCAGCGTTCCGTGCATGTGGACAAAAAGTCCCGTGAGCAGTTTGAAATGCGCATCCACAAGCGGCTTATGGATATCCTGGAACCCACGCAGCAGACCGTCGACGCGCTGGGCAAGCTCTCCTTGCCCGCCGGTGTGGACGTGGAAATCAAGCTCTAGCGAGAGGCAGTCATGGCTGAGAAATTGGGAATTTTGGGTCGCAAGCTTGGTATGACCCGCATCTTCGCCGGTGACGGCGCCGCCGTGGCCGTGACGGTCATCGAGGCCGGGCCCTGCCCTGTCACCCAGGTCAAGACCGTGGAAAAGGACGGCTACAACGCCCTGCAGATCGCGCTGACCGAAGCCAAGGAAAAGCATGTGGGCAAAGCCATGCGCGGCCACTTCGCCAAGGCCGGCGTCGGGCTTTTTCGCCATACGCGTGAAATCCGGCTTTCGGGCGCGCCCGAGCAGCAGCCCGGCCAGCGGCTCACCGTGGACATCTTCTCCGCCGGCGAGGTGGTCAAGGTGACGGGCAAGAGCGTGGGCAAGGGGTATCAGGGCCGCATGCGCCGCTGGAATTTCGCCGGCTCCAAAGATTCGCACGGCTGCGAAAAGGTGCACCGCAACAATGGTTCGGTAGGCAACAACACCTTCCCCGGCCACGTCTTCAAGGGGCGCAAGATGGCGGGCCATTGGGGCAATGAAACCGTGACGGAAATGGGCCTTCTGATCGTGGACGTGCGTCCCGAGGACAACGTCATTCTGGTCAAAGGTTCCGTGCCCGGCCCCAAGAACGGGCTGGTGCTGATCCGCAAGCAGTAGGGGAAGCGACATGGCTACCGTGAAAGTATATGACCAGAACAAGCAGGAAAGCGGCGAAGTGACGCTGGCTTCCGATGTGTTCGAAATCGAGGTGAGGCCCGAAATCCTCAACCTCGTGGTGCGCGCCCAGATGGCGGCCAAACGCGCGGGCACGCACAGTGCCAAAACGCGCGCGTTCGTCTCCGGCGGCGGCGTCAAGCCCTGGAAGCAGAAGGGTACCGGTCGGGCCCGCTCCGGCTCCAACCGCTCGCCCGTGTGGCGCGGCGGCGCCATCATCTTCGGGCCCAGCCCGCGCGATTACGGCTTCAAGGTCAACAGCAAGGTGCGCGCCCTGGCTCTCAAGATGGCTCTGTCGAGCCGTCTGGCTGGCGAAAACCTGCTGGTGGTCAAGGGCATTGAGCTGCCCGAAGCCAAAACCAGGCACTTCGCCAAGGTGGCCGGGGCTCTCGGCCTCAGCAAGGCCCTCATCGTGGCCCCTGAGGAGAATGAAACCCTGAGCCGTTCGGCCCGCAACATCCCCGGCCTGACCCTGACCACGCCCGACCGTCTGAGCGTGCTGGAAGTGCTCAGGCACAAGCAGCTTGTGCTTCTGGAAGGGGCCGTGGAACCCGTTCAGGCGCGTTTTGCCGGAAAAAAGGGGGCCTAAGATGGAATCAACCTATGTTTTGCTCAAGCCCCTGCTGACGGAAAAGACGACCATGCTCAAGGATGAGGCGCAGCAGGTTGCTTTTTATGTCCATCCCAGGGCCAACAAGATTGAGATCAAGCAGGCGGTGGAAAAGGCTTTTGACGTGAAAGTGGAAGCGGTCAACGTGGTGCGTCGCGCCCCCTCCGTGAGGGAGCGTCAGGGTCGCGTGGTGGGCCGCAAGCCCGGCTGGAAGAAAGCGTATGTAACGCTGCGCCAGGGCGATAAAATCGAGTTCTTCGAGGGAGTGTAATCATGGCTGTCCGCAAGCTGAAACCGACCTCCGCGGGGCGTCGTTTCCAGACGGTTTCCGACTTTGAGGAAATCACCCGGACGCGCCCTGAGAAGTCGCTCACCGAAGGCCTGCCCAAGAAGGCCGGTCGCAACAACCGGGGCCGCGTCACCAGCCGCCGTCGCGGCGGCGGCGTCAAGCGTCTTTACCGCATCATTGACTTCAAGCGGAACAAGACCGGCATCGAAGCCACTGTGGCGCACATTGAGTATGATCCCAATCGCACGGCCCGCATTGCGCTGCTGCATTATGCGGATGGCGAAAAGCGCTACATCCTCGCGCCCGTGGGGCTGAAGCAGGGCGATGTGGTGATGAGCGGCGTCAACTCGCGCAACGGCGAAAGCGCCGACATCAAGCCCGGCAACGCCCTGGAAATGGCTCGCATTCCCGTGGGCACGGTGATCCACAATGTGGAGCTTTACCCCGGCAAGGGCGGTCAGTTGTGCCGCGCCGCCGGCGCCTATGCCCAGCTTGTGGCCAAGGAAGGCAAATACGCTCTGCTGCGACTGCCCTCCGGCGAGGTGCGCAAGGTGCTGGCCTCCTGCGTGGCCACGGTGGGTCAGGTGGGCAATATTCACCATGAAAATATCTCGCTGGGCAAAGCCGGTCGCAACCGCTGGCTGGGGCGTCGCCCCCAGGTGCGCGGCGTGGCCATGAACCCCATCGACCACCCGCTGGGCGGCGGTGAAGGCAGAAGCTCCGGCGGTCGTCATCCTGTGTCGCCGTGGGGTATGCCCGCCAAGGGGTACAAGACCCGCGACAAGAAGAAAGCCTCTTCCCGGCTGATCATCAAACGCCGCGGCCAGAAGTAGGAGTAGCTCATGCCGAGATCATTGAAAAAAGGGCCGTTCGTGGACGGTCATTTGATGAAAAAGGTCGACAACGCGGTGGCCAACGGCGACCGCCGCGTGCTCAAGACCTGGTCGCGCCGCTCGACCATCCTGCCGGAAATGGTGGGGCTGACCTTTGCGGTGCATAATGGCAAGAAGTTCGTGCCGGTGTTCGTCACCGAAAACATGGTGGGTCACAAGCTGGGCGAATTTTCGCCCACCCGCACCTTCCACGGGCACGCCGCCGACAAAAAGGCCAAGGCCGGCAAGAAGTAGGGTAACAGTATGGAATCGAAAGCAATCGCGAAATTCCAGCGCGTTTCGCCGCGCAAGACCCGGCTTGTGGCCAAGAATGTGCAGGGCCTTGGGGTTGAGGAGGCCATGAATCTTCTGCGCTTTACCCCCAACAAACCCGCGGGCGTGCTCTTTGGCGTGCTCAAAAGCGCGCTGGCCAATGCCTCGCAGCTGGGCGGCGTGGACGTGGACGCCATGGTGGTGAAGGAAATCGTGGTCAACGAAGGTCCTGCCTGGAAGCGCTTCATGCCCCGCGCTCAGGGCCGGGCCAGCAAAATTCACAAGCGCACCAGCCACATCACCGTCATACTCGCAGAAGGGCAGGAATAGGCTATGGGTCAGAAAGTACATCCGTTCGGCTTCCGGCTTGGGTACAACAAGAACTGGCAGTCCCGCTGGTTCAGCAAGAAGGAATACCCCGCCTTTGTCTACGAGGACAGCAAAATCCGCGCGTTCGTCAAGAAGCTCCTCTATCATGCGGGGCTTGCCAAAATTGAAATCGAGCGCGCCGGCGGCAAAGTGCGCCTGATTCTCTCCACGGCCCGGCCTGGCATCGTTATTGGCCGCAAAGGCGTGGAAATTGAAAAACTGCGGGGGGATCTGCGTCAGAAGTTCGGGCGCGAATTTTCCCTGGAAGTGAATGAAATCCGCCGCCCTGAAGTGGACGCCCAGCTCGTGGCCGAGAACATCGCCCAGCAGTTGGAGCGCCGCGTGGCCTTCCGCCGCGCCATGAAGCGCACCGTGTCCATGGCCCGCAAGTTCGGCGGCGAAGGCATCAAGGTGACCTGCGCCGGCCGTCTGGCCGGGGCCGAAATCGCCCGTACCGAATGGTATCGCGATGGCCGCGTGCCCTTGCAGACCCTGCGCGCCGATATTGAGTACGGCTTTGCCGAGGCGCGCACCACCTATGGCATCATCGGTGTCAAGGTGTGGATATACAAGGGTGAAATCCTTGACAAAGAGGTTGAACAATAATGCTTGCGCCCAAGAAAGTTAAATTCCGCAAATGGCAGAAGGGCCGTCTGCGCGGTCTGGCCACGCGCGGCGCCTCCATTGCCTTTGGCGACATCGGCCTGAAGGCCGTGCAGCACGGACATCTGTCCAGCCAGCAGATTGAGGCCGCCCGTATTGCCATGATGCGTCATATCAAACGCGGCGGTAAGGTCTGGATTCGCGTTTTCCCGGATCGTCCGGTTACCGCCAAGCCTCTGGAAACCCGTCAGGGTTCCGGCAAGGGCTCTCCGGTGGGCTGGTGCGCTCCGGTCAAACCCGGTCGTGTGCTGTATGAAATCAAGGGCGTCAGCCTTGAACTGGCCCGCGAGGCGCTGACCCGCGCCGCGCACAAGCTGCCTGTCAAGACCGTGATCGTGGTGAGGGAGGGCTTCTGATGGCTGCCAAGAAAAAAAGCGACAAGGTCGCCCGTGACGCCGCCAAAGCCCTGCGCGAAATGAGCGCGGAAGAGCTGCGCGGCAAGCTGGCCGAACAGCGGCAGGAACTGATGAACGCCCGCTTCAAGCACGCTGCGGCGCAGCTTGAGAAGACTTCCGAGCTGAAAGCCATACGGAAGCAGGTGGCGCGCATCGAGACCGTGTTGAACGAAAAGGAACAGAGGGCCTGAAAATGCAAGCTCTGGAAGAACGCAAGGGCAGAACGCTGACCGGCATTGTGGTGAGCGACAAGAACGACAAAACCATTGTCGTGCGCGTTGAAACCCTGGTCAAGCATCCTCTGCTCAAAAAGTATGTGAGGCGCCGCAAGAAGTTCACGGCTCATGATCCCATGAACGAATGCGGTATGGGCGACAAGGTCAAAATTGTGGAGTTCCGCCCCATGTCGCGCAACAAGCGCTGGCATCTGGTCTCCATCATTGAAAAAGCCGTGTAGGGTAGCGCCATGATCCAGGTAGAATCGACGCTTCAGGTAGCCGACAATTCCGGCGCCAAAAAGGTGGCCTGCATCAAGGTGCTGGGCGGTTCGCATCGCCGTTACGCCTCGGTGGGCGACATCATCATGGTTTCCGTCAAGGAGGCCATGCCTCACAGCAAGGTGAAAAAGGGCGACGTGATGAAAGCCGTTATCGTGCGCACCGCCAAGGAAGTGCGGCGCATGGACGGCAGCTACATCAAGTTTGACGGCAACGCCGCCGTGCTGCTCTCCAACCAGGGCGAACCGGTGGGCACGCGCATCTTCGGCCCCGTGGCCCGTGAGTTGCGCGCCCAGAACTTCATGAAAATTATTTCCCTTGCCCCGGAAGTGCTTTAGGAGATCGTCATGAAAACGTATCGCATCCGCAAGGACGACAAGGTGATGGTGATCACCGGCAAGGACGCGGGCAAGATCGGCAAGGTGCTCAAGATCCTGCGCAAGAAGGATCGCGTGCTGGTGGAAAAGACCAATATGGCCAAGCGCCACTTGCGTCCCAACCCTTATGCCCAGCAGCCCGGCGGCATCGTGGAAAAGGAAATGCCCATCCATGTCTCCAACGTCATGGTGGTCTGCTCGGCGTGCGGCAAAGCCACCAAGGTGGGCTACAGGTACATCGAGTCCGAAGGCAAGCAAAAGAAAGTTCGCTTCTGCAAAAAGTGCAACGAAGTCATGGAATAAGGTGATACGATGACACGCCTTGAAAAGATATATAGAGAGAAGGTGGTTCCGGTATTGCAGAAGGAGTTCAATTATACCTCCTCCATGCAGCTGCCCGGAATTGAAAAAATCTCTCTGAACATCGGCCTTGGCGCCGCCACCCAGAACAACAAGATCATGGAAGAAGCGGTGGCGGAACTGTCCGCCATCGCCGGTCAGAAAGCTGTGGTGACCCGCGCCAAGAAATCCATTGCCGCTTTCAAGCTGCGCGAAGGCATGCCCATCGGCGCCCGCGTGACCCTGCGCAAGGATCGCATGTGGGACTTCCTGGACAAGCTCATGAACTTTGCCCTGCCCAGGGTGCGCGACTTTCGCGGCATCCCCGACCGCGGTTTTGACGGTCGCGGCAATTTCACCCTGGGCATCAAGGAACACACCATCTTCCCTGAACTGGAAATAGATCGTGTGGAAAACCCCAAGGGCATGAACATCACCATTGTCACTTCGGCGGCCACGGACAAGGAAGGCAAGTTCCTTCTGGATCAGCTGGGCATGCCGTTCCGTAAATAGGAGTTTGCCGTATGTCCCGTACTTCGCTGGAAGTGAAGGCCAAACGTAAGCCCAGGTTCAGCGCGCGCGCGTATAACCGCTGCCCGCTCTGCGGGCGTTCCCGCGCCTTTTTGCGTCAGTTCGGCATTTGCCGTATCTGCTTCCGCAACATGGCCCTGCGCGGTGAGCTGCCCGGCGTGCGCAAATCAAGCTGGTAACGTATTTCCGGGCGCTGGCGCGCCCGGGCGGCGCGGTTTTCACGCGCCTGCGGGAAGTGGCGGCATGGGGCCGTCAACCCCGCGTCCAACCTCTCAGGAGCTTTCGATGTTGACAGATCCCATTGCGGATATGCTGACCCGCATCCGCAACGCGCATTTGGCCCTGCACAAGGAAGTGAATGTGCCGCGCTCGAAGATGAAGGAATCGTTAGCCGCCATCCTCAAGCAGGAAGGTTACGTCGAAGACGTGGCCGTGGCCGACAAAACCATCACCATTACCCTCAAGTACCAGAAGGGCAAGCCCGTCATTTCGGGCCTGAAGCGCGTGAGCACCCCCGGTCGCCGGGTGTATGTGAACTCGCGTCAGATCCCCAAGGTGCAGAACGGCCTCGGCATTTGCATTCTGTCCACGTCCAGCGGCGTGCTGGACGGCATGACCGCCCATGAAAAGAAAGTGGGTGGTGAACTTCTGTGTGAAATCTGGTAGGCGGTGCGTTATGTCTCGCATAGGTAAACTGCCCATTCCCGTTCCCAATGGCGTTGAAGTCAAGATCGGAACGGATGTTGTGGAAGTGAAAGGCCCCAAGGGCTCGTTGAGCACGCCTGTCTGCTCTCTGCTCAAGTATGAGCTGGCCGACGGGCATGTGACATTGACCCGCCTCGAAGAAAGCCGTGAAAGCCGTTCGCAGCATGGTTTGCGCCGCACGCTGCTGGCCAACTGCATCGACGGCGTGACCAAGGGTTTTTCCAAGGCCCTGGAAGTTATCGGCGTGGGCTACCGCGTGGCCGTGAAGGGCAATATCATCGAGCTGGCCGTCGGCTATTCCCACCCCGTTGTGGTTGAGATGCCCGCCGGCATCAAGGCCTCTGTGGAAGGCCAGGTGTTGACCATCAGCGGTCTGGATAAGGAACTGGTGGGTGAAATGGCCGCCAGAATCCGCCGTATCCGCAAGCCCGAACCCTACAAGGGCAAGGGCATCAAGTATGTGACCGAGACCATCCGCCGCAAGGTGGGCAAGTCCGGCGGCAAGAAGTAGGGGCTGCGCCATGAGTTATAGCAAAAATGAATCCCGTCAGCGCCGCAAGATCCGCATCCGCAAAAAGGTCAACGGCACGGCTGAACGTCCGCGTCTTGTTGTTTACAGGTCCAACCTGCATATTTACGCCCAGATCGTGAACGATCTGGAAGGCGCGACTGTGGTGTCCGCCTCCACCCTGAGCCTGTCCAAAACCGAACCCGGCCTGCACTGCAACAAGAGCGGCGCCGAACGCGTGGGCAAAGAAATTGCCCGCTTGGCCAAGGAAAAGAATATCAGCAAAGTGGTATTCGATCGCAACGGGTATATTTATCACGGTCGTGTCAAAGCCGTAGCCGACGGCGCCCGCGAAGGCGGCCTGGAGTTCTAATATGCGTCAGGAAAGCTCGAACAATAGCGAAACCCAGCAGAACGAACTGGGCGAAATCGAAAAGATCGTCTCTCTCAACCGCGTGGCCAAGGTGGTCAAGGGCGGTCGTCGTTTCAGCTTCAGCGCCCTGGTGGTGGTGGGCGACGGCAAGGGCGGCGTGGGCTTCGGTCTGGGCAAGGCACAGGAAGTGCCCGAAGCGTTGCGCAAGGCCACCGAGCGCGCGCGCAAAAACCGCGTGCGGGTGCCTCTGGTCGAAGGAACGCTGCCGTACGAGGTGCTGGGCCGTTTCGGCGCCGGGCGCGTCATGCTCAAGCCCGCTTCCGAAGGTACCGGCATCATTGCCGGCGGCGCTGTGCGCGCCGTGATGGAAGCTGTGGGCGTGCGCGACGTGCTGGCCAAGGCCATCGGCACCAACAATCCGCACAACGTGCTTCGCGCCACCATACAGGGCCTTGTTTCCCTGCGCAGCGCCGAAGATGTTTCGGCCTTGCGCGGCAAGAAGCTGGAAGCTCCGAGGAAGTAGACATGACGGAAATCAAGGTCAAACTCATGCGTTCGCGCATCGGCGCCACGCCGGCCCAGCGCAGACTGCTGGACTCTCTTGGCCTCAAGCGTCGCGAGATGGTCAAGACGTTCAAGGACACCCCGGCCATCCGGGGCATCATCGCCAAAGTTTCGCATCTTGTGGCCGTCGTGGACTAGCGGCCGCGGGAGGAGTATACTATGCAACTGCACAATCTCTTTCCTTTTCCGGAAGAGCGCAAGACCCGCCGCAGGGTGGGCCGGGGCGGGGGTTCCGGGCTGGGCGGCACGTCCGGCAAGGGGCACAAGGGCCAGAATGCCCGTTCCGGCGGCGGCGTGCGCCCCGGTTTTGAGGGCGGCCAGATGCCTTTGCAGCGCCGGCTGCCCAAACACGGCTTCAAAAACGCGCCCTTCAAGGTGACGTATGATGTCATCAATCTGGATATGCTGGTTCAGGCTTTCGAGGGCAAGGACAGCATTACTCTGGATGACATCTATGCCCGTGGCCTGGCCCGGATGGGCGCGCCGGTGAAAATTCTTTCCCGTGGCGAACTGAAGGCCGCCCTCAAGGTGGAGGCTCACAAGTTCAGCCAGGCCGCGGCGGAAAAAATCCGCCAGGCCGGCGGCGAGGTTACCGAACTGCAGGCGGCCCCGGCGGCCGAATAGTCTTCGGTCGTTCCGGCGGCCGGAACG